>CAYIBE010000080.1:0-3781 GCA_964361555.1 Candidatus Woesearchaeota archaeon
GGCAAAGGCAGTGGCAGACATCATCAAGGGTGTTGATTCGCTGATCGATACATACCCCGGTGCAAATAGAATAAAGGGGCTGTGAATCAGTTTCAAAAAAATACCAAGGGATAATCCAAAATACCACGCATGAAATACTGCCGTTAATCCCATCAACAAAGCAACAAACTTGTGCATCATCTCATGCAAAACAATGGCAGGCGCAGTAACGTACACGGCAAACTTGAAATCTTCCCAGGAAAACCCTCCTTTCTCCGTGAGCAGGTGATACGGGCTCCTTGGCTTGGGAATCGAGCTCATGAAGACATAGCCCAAGGCTGCTATCATAACGAGCAAATCACGAATTTCAAGAATGGTAAATAAAACCATGATCTCATCGTGCAAAGAATAATATTTAAAGATATTGGTTACTCGTCATCGACCCTCCAATAATTTATAAAGAATAATTCTTCCTAGTTAATATGATTTACAATCTCCCTCATCCACCTCAAGAAAACATCAAATTCGCCAAGAAAGATTTCTCTTCGTATCTGAAGCATGCAGCACATTTTACCGCAAAAGATATCTTCAAAGACGAGTTCTTCTCAAATAGTCCTCCTTCGATATTTATTGGCAGCAAATTAACCTATCCCAAGGTCAACGTCGGCATCTTAACGCCGCCAGAACGCGTGGAAGATGCATGGCTGTATGATGCAGAAACAGTCTGGCCGTCAACAAATCTTACGATTAATGATATTATCAAACTGAGAAGTTCACTCATCAATTCACGCTTCCAAACAACCGTCAAAAACTCTTCCATGAAATTCTTGGATATTGCGCGCGAGATTGGTATGGCAGCAAATCCCGTTGATGTGGAAATCCATCTGAAGAAAAAAGTTAAGATTGCTCTCGATACTGATAAGATAACAAAACCTATGGGACCTCGAGGATCACTCCTCAAAGCGCAAATCACAGAAAACCCAAAAGTCACAACACAAGTGGAAAAGGTCGTCTCCGATACTGATCTCAGGGCATCGGAAGCACTCATCTATCTCTATAAGCATCATCACGAGGAAAATGCCCTTTCACAATTGCTTTCTTTGGGGGTGTTGGGATTGAAGAAAAATAGAAAATTAGTTCCCACACGGTTTTCAATTACAGCAACAGACGACATTCTAGGAAAAAACATGTTAGAGAAGATTAGAGATTATCAAATTATAAATGAGTATCAGCTTTATAGTGGTGATTATTTCGGAAACTATTATTACATTCTTTTCTTCCCGGAAATATGGAGTTATGAGCTTTTTGAAACATATTTGCCAGGTTCGGCATGGAATGCCTCACGCACGCTGACAGCATCAACAGATTACGAAGGATACGACGGCAGAAAAAACTATGCAGAAAACTGCGCCGGTGGTTATTATAGTGTCAGGCTTGGAATAATAGAAAAACTCGAGCAATTAAAAAGACAATCTTCGGTATTGGTATTACGTTTCGAAACTCCGGAATATCACACGGGTCTAGGAGTCTGGGTTACACGTTCGGCAGGAAGAAAAGCGTTACAAAACGCCCCGGAATGCTATCAAGATAAAAAAACTGCAATAAATTCTCTTCTTATAAAAATAAAAAATAAGTTTAATATTGATGCTAATCATATTCTCAAGAATAGTAAATTATTAGAAGCAATTAAAACACAAACTAAATTAATGCAATTCTTTTCGTAGAATTTCCGGTATGTTCGGAAAAAACACTGGTCAACTCCTCAAATACCCCCAAGAGATTTATAAAAGATGATAAATTAACAAACAAATGGCAGAAAAAATTCTAATTAGGCTAAAAGATATACTTCGAGAGCCATTTTATTTTTTAATAAAAGAGAAGTATAAACAAACACTTATTAAAAGATCACTAAAAAAAGAAAAAACTTTTAAAAACATGGCAAAGAAAATAAAATGTAATGAAAATGTTCTTTATCAATTCAAAAAGAATTCTAATAGGTATGTAGGGTCAAAGACCCTTAAAGGCTTAATGAAAATTTCAGACATGCCAATTAAAGAAATTGAGAGAGGTATACTTTCTACTAAAAGAGGCTGCAGTAACAGGGATGTGAAAATAAAACTCCCAATTAAATCAAGCAAAGAACTTTCTCTCCTCATCGCTAAAGCACTTGGTGACGGGAGTATTCTTTCAGATTGGAGGTTTCATTACACGAATAATCAATATAACCTAATTAAAGAGGTAATAAAGGCAGTAGAAAAAAGCGTGGGAAAAACAAGATTTACATTACACAAAAGAGAAAAAAGGAGAGTTTATGAAATAAAATTTTCTCCAGTAATTGGTTTTATTTTAAAAATGGCCGGAGGGGTTAGAGGATACAAGATAGACCAGAGATTTGAAGTTCCAGAATGGATAAGAAATGGAAATAAACGAATAAAAAGCTATTTTTTAAGAGGAATATTTGATGATGAAGCAACGGTAAATTACACAAAGAAAAAACATGCGAGAAGAATTGTTTTTGCAATGGGAAAAAGGATCATTTATAAAAATTCTATGATAAAATTCATGAAACAAATTAAAAAATTGCTTGCAGAATTTAATATTTACGCAGGAAAAATTAAAACACAAGAAACTTACGAAGATAAAATAATCTTAAGATTTGGAATTTACAAAAAAATAAATTTCGAAAACTTTTTACATAATATTGGGTTTACACATAAAAGAAAGTGTGAAATTCTCAAAACTATGATTAGTAATTACATCGATCCTCATATATCAAAGAAGAACATACTTAAAGTTCTTGTGAAGTCACCTAGGCCTTTGGCAATCAATGAAATAGCTGAAAAAACAAAATTAAAGAACTGGACAGTTAAGTTTCACCTTTATGGTTTACGAAGCAATCTGATGGTAGAAAGGATAGATGGGAGACCCCATAAATGGTTTTAAAAAGACTGAAAAATTTATTTCAACTAAGATGAAAAAATCCTATATCACGGAAGCAACAAGAAATTATCTCTTATAAAGCCAAGAAAGCCCTCCCGAGATCTACCGGAAAATTCCATAACAGCGATCTACGCAACAAGAAAACAGCAATCATCATGGGTTTAACAAATCAGAAAGGCATGTCTAGTTTTCTAGGTCGTCACGATGATATCTTAAACGTTGTCCATGGAAAGCCAAAAATGAAATATGTGTATCTTCATTATCTTCCTTCTGGCTCTTTTCGAAAAAATCGAGGGGATGAGTATATAGCAATCAAACCAGTAAAACCTCTCAAAATTGAAAGATATCAAACTAAAGATCTTCGGAAACTCTGGAGGAAATCAAACAAGAAAGAATTCCTGAAAAATAGAAAAGCTTGGCGAGTGCCTTAACCTCAGTGCCTATCGTTCCGGCAACATCACACTTTCTTTCTTATCAACCCTTTTCTTAAAGTTGAGAATAACAAATCCCTTTGTCTTTCCTGTTCTTTCTTCTTTTCGTTCAAAAATATCATTTCCCAGGTCTTCAAAATACGCCTGAGATGGCTTTCCTACTCGTACCTCTAAAATGTCTCCCACTTCATCATACATAATCGCTGTTTTTTCTTTCATTGTTGTATCGTTCTCACAAAGAAGCTTGTTCGTATAATACCTTTGCCGTTTAAATATCTTCTTAACATTCGTAGAATTCTTTCGTTCTTTCCGAAAGAGAAGAAATATCCTTAATGAACAAATCCGATTTCAAATTATCAAGATATGATGTTATTCTTTCAGTTCGCTTGTTCCAAGCAATACCAGTCCAATGCCAATGAAAAAAAGCAACA
>CAYIBE010000081.1:0-3763 GCA_964361555.1 Candidatus Woesearchaeota archaeon
CTCTTTCCCTACACGACGCTCTTCCGATCTTTTTTTGCTCTATAGTTAATTCGAGAAGACATTTTTCTGCAGTATTCCACGAAATTTTGAACCGGGTAGCAATTTCTGATGTTGTGGCCACTCGTTCTTTGCGAATAAACTGCAGAATTTCAGACTGACTATTAATATTCATAATATTATCCATAGGAATATTCATATTTTTCTTTAATAAAGTTTGCGTTTTTAGGGAGTAATCTATTTAAAGGCACAATTAAAGGGTTTTTTATGGCAATTTCACAGTTTCGTTCTCGACGAAAAAAAAGCGGAGGACGATACATCTCCAGAACAAAAAAAATGAAAAATAAAGGGCGAGAGCCGTTTCTTGTTACGATGAGTGCTTTACGAAGAAAAAAGGAACGTATTCGCTCTGGAAATATTAAGTATAAACTATTAAGCACGAATATTGTTACGGTGTATGATCCTAAAGAGAAAAAGCACTTTCAGGCAACGATTGAATCTGTTATCGAAAGCCCTAGCAATCAGAATTATATTCGACGAAATATTATGACTAAAGGTAGCCTTATTAAAACTGACAAAGGTATTGCACGCATTACCTCTCGACCTGGACAAGAAGGAACGTTGCATGCTCTCTTATTAAAGAAATAAAGTTTAACGCTGTTACTTTTCTGCCACTACTTTTATATATTCCTACCCCTTCTTCTTTTTTATCATGTTACAATTTACTGTTAATCTTTTAGCGGTTTTTATTGTTTCGATTCTCGGTATGATTATTGGTTTTTTATGGTATTCTCCATTTCTTTTTGGTAAATTGTGGATGGATTTGCAGGGCATTGATGAGAAGAAGATGAAGACTATGAAATCACAAGGAATGACCGCTTCTTACATTATTTCTTTCCTTTCTGTTTTTGTTTTTAATTATATTCTTGCTGTTATTATTAGATCATTAGGTGCTGTTACGTTTGCTGCTGGTGCTCAGATCGGTTTCTTTTTGTGGCTCGGATTTTTTGCAACTATCATGCTTAATTCAGTGCTTTGGGAGAAAAAACCTCTTTCTCTCTATGTGCTTAATGTTGCTCACTATCTCTTGATTTTGATTCTTCTTAGCGGAATTTTGGCAGTTTGGATGTAATTTCTTTCTTCTATCTCTGTTTACATTCCTTGAATGTCGGTACCAAGTCTATATAACGCGTAATCAACGCTATAATGCATCTTATCCTCTCTTTCTCTAATTGAACTTAATAACTCATGTACCTTTATTTTCTGTTCTTGAGGGATGTTGTCTATGACCTTATTTATAGCCTTTAAGAATTCTTGGTCTCTTTTCTCTATTTCATTTATATACTGCGCTATCTTATAACGGAAGTATAGTATTGACGAAGCACCAACACTTGTAACCGCAATTATACCTACATTATTCCTTGTCCAGTCTAGAATATCTTCGAGCATTTCTTGCCAGGAGTTGATCTTTCTATATAATGTTTACTCTTTTTTTCTTTTACGTATAATTAACAACGTTAATTAGAAATCTTTATATATTACTAGTTTTACTCATTTATAAACTTTATCATTATAGACTATCGATATTTTTGTGAGGAACTTATGCCTGCCTATATTAAGAAATGTCCAGAATGTGGCGGTATTAATCTTCTTCTGAACAAGGATAAGGGAGAAGTAACTTGCCGTGATTGTGGTTTAGTTATCGAAGAGAAGCTTATTGATTTTGGCCAGGAATGGCGTGAATTTGATTCTGATCAATCTGAGAAAAAAAGACGTACTGGTGCTCCTATGACTTATTCAGTGTCAAAGTCTGAACCTATCCTTATTAGACAAAATGGTGAGGTTAGAATACGACAGATTGGCGAATTTGTTGATACACTTATTAATAAAAATAAAGAAAGTTTAAGGAATAATGGTTTTGCTGATGTTATGTCAATTAAAGAACAGATAGATGTACTTGCGTTTGATAAGAATTATGCGATTGATTTTAGAAGAATAACAGAAGTATCACGGCATCCTACAGAATATGTTTATCAGATTGACTTAGAGTATGGTAAGCGCGTTTGCGTGACTGGATCTCATAGCGTATTTACTGTCTTAGAAGATAAAGTTGTTCCTGTTCGTGTTGATAACATTAGAGAAGGAGATTTTGTTGTTGCTCCAAAAAAAATTCCGCTCATTGCACAACTTAAAAAGATTGATGTATTAAGAAAATTTATTGAATTAGGGGACAGATATCCTAATGTTTACCTTAGAGGCATTGATGATATTGCTCTTTTTGCAGGATTGAAATACTTATCTTCTCAGTTTCCATTCTTAAAAGGAAAAATTAAAAATTGGATAAGACACAAAACAATTCCATTATGGGTTTTAAGTAAACTTGAGTCATCTATTAATATTTATTCCTACAATCTAAATGGTACTAGAATTGGCATTTATAGTGGACCACATGAATTGCCTTTGGAGATCGAGATCACGCCAGATTTATGTACTATTCTTGGTTATTATGCGAGTGAAGGCGATTGTTCGGAGCATACAGTACGTTTTTCTTTCGGCGCTCATGAAACAGAGTATGTTGATAAAACAATTTCTCTTCTGAAGAAACTTTTTGGATGCAGAGTTCAACAATTTGATAAATCTAGCAACGCCATTCAACTTGAAGTCAGAAGCAAGTTGTTATCTATCCTTTTTTCTGAAGTTTTTGAAGCTGGAAAGAATGCTCATAAAAAGCGAGTTCCTTACTTTCTTTATTCTTCAGATCTTAACTGCAGAACACATTTTCTTAAGGCTTATATTAATGGAGATGGTCACTTTAAGGATAGGGGGCTTGATAAAAAAAGCGGAAGAGCATTGAGTACAAGTTCTGTTAATCAACAGTTGACTAATGATATTATTTACCTTTATCTTTCGTTTGATATACCTTCAGGTTATACAGAGGCTCGTATACCTGGAAGAGTTATGCAAAAAACAGGACAGTATATTCGTGCGTCGCTTGCCACAATCTCTTGTGTTTCTGATCCGGCTTCTCTCTATAAGCTTGGTTATATTGCTGATCCGTCATCCCAGAAAGCACCTTTGAGCAGTCTTATCCCAATTCCGTCTATGCATTTGCCTTCATTAAAGAAGAATAAGGAACAACGGAGAGTTAATAGAGATGTTATGAAGATTATTGCATTGCGGAATAATAAACGATCTTTATTGAAATTAGCTAATTCTGATTTTGTTTTTTTGAAAGTGAGAAATATAGAGAGATGCAAATATGTACATGATTACGTTTATGATCTTACTGTTCCCGGATATGAAAACTTTGTTGGAGGTAGAGGAGGAATCTTTTTACACAACACGAAATACGATCGCGGTTTAGGAACTGATGTTGGTCAAAAAGGAGATATTTTCAAATTGTCTGGAAAAGGTAGAAACAAATTTTTCCGTTTGCGAAAGTGGCAATATCGCATTAGTACTGCTATTGAAAGAAATTTAAAGCTTGCGTTAGCGGAATTAAAACGGGTTGCGAGCTACTTAAAATTACCTAAATCTGTTGAAGAAGAAGCAAGCCGTATTTATACGCTTGCTGTTCAACGTGGTCTCGTTCGAGGACGGAGTATGGAAAGTGTTGTTGCTGGTGCGCTTTATGCTGCGTGCCGACGTCATGATGTTCCTCGTACTTTAGATGAATTGAGCGAAGCAAGCGGTATTGACAAAAAAGAAATTGGACGAACGTACCGGTTTGTTACGAGGGAATTAGGCATACGCATTTTGCCTAGTA
>CAYIBE010000082.1:0-3732 GCA_964361555.1 Candidatus Woesearchaeota archaeon
AAAAAACTAATCCACTTTTCGTGGAAGTGGACGTTTAATAGTAATAGGTAAGATTCCTTCATCATACTCCATCTTTGCAAGCTCAATAGGGCTATACCGAATCTTTTCAAACGTAGCCTTATCGATATCCATCAAAAGTGGAGCGCCCATAGCAATCTGTAAAGACCGGGCACCAATAATACGAGCCTTCTCGTATTTAGTAAAGATAATCTTACTTATTTTTTTTGTAGGTGTTTGTTTCATTTTTGAAGAAGTTTTCTCAGCTCCTTTCCCTTTTTAATACTTATGTCGATCATCTTAAAGAGGTCTTCTTCACTTAAAACTCCCTCTCCTCCTTTCTGTAAAGCAACAAGGTCGCCAGATTCAATAGCCGTAACAGTCAAACGAACATCAAGTGCCTTCTCTTCTTCTAATGTTGGGTCGACGATGAGTTTCTCGCCAATCTTAATCACAGTCACCGGAATGGGAAGACATTTTAAATCGAGTTTTTTCTTGGTTTTTTCATTATACAAAATAACATCATTCTTCTCGTCATACTTCGGAAAGCGAGCATCTTGCAAAGCAGCCAGAGCAGCAAGTCCAAAAGCATCAGCAAGGTTACCATCATCATTAACACTATAAAGGTCAACCATCACGATCCACGATTTTTCTCGCTCTTTAATACACAATTTTTTAAAATCAAGCGTATGACTTTCTCGTATTCCTCGATCAACAACGCTTCGTGCAAGTTCAATACTCTCAATACCGGGTGGTCCGGATTCATATTCCGGAGAACTCAAAGGTAATAACTCAACATTAGCCATAAATGTTCCTTGGTCAGGCGAGTCAGGATACGGTTTATTTATTTCCATCTTCACACCAGCAACAACTTCTGTCTTACCAATCTTCACACGCGCACTCCCTTCTGCAGAAACAGGGCTAATCCCATACTCAATTTCTACTTTCCGGTATTCGTCCGATTTTCTCTTATCGAAGCGAATTTCTTTTTCTAAAAGACTAGTAACATGTTTTTCAATAATAGTTCTCATTTTTTATACCTCACTTTCAAAGCATCTTGTTGACATTTATAAATTTGCATAATTGCTTTTCGAGCAGATTTCAAAATTTCTTTCAATTCGTCTTTCTTAATATACCCATCCATCTGAAGCATAGTAATTTTTCCTGTTCGGGGCATAAGAGCAAGAGGAATATCGGTCGAACCTCCTTCATGGTGTTCTTCCTCATTACTGACATCAGTAACAAGTTTACCTTCAATGCTTCCCATGGCAATTGCAGTAACGAGATCCTTCATCTGAAATCCTGCATCAGCAAGGGCCATAGCAGCTGCCGTAATGCCTGCACAGCGTGTTCCTGCATCTGTCTGAATCAGTTCAATATAAACATCAATAACACTTCCGGGATACAAACTCAAATCAAGAGCAGGTAACAATGCATTTCCCGTAATAAGACCAATCTCCTTGCTACGCCTACTAGGTCCAGGTTTAACACGATTTCCAGATCCAGAAAAGCTCATCATATTATAATTACAACGCAAGATACCTCTGTAAGGATTTTGGATCTTGGGATGAATACCTCGAGGACCATAGACTGCAGCAAGAGCAATCGTATTTCCTATCTGAAAACGTGCGCTTCCTTTTGCTCTAGGAACAACTCCTACTTCTGCACTGATAGGTCGTATCTCATCAAATTTTCGTCCATCATAACGTTTTGTGTATGCCATTTTATTTCCCCATTTTCGTTTCTAAAAATTTTTGGATATCATCAGTCAATCCTGAGTGATGTGCGTTCTCTTCGATAAGCTGAATAGCTTCAACAGCAACCTGTTCTTTTTCAGGGTCGACGCCAGAGACCCAAATAACACCATTCTGACCAGCAATGATGCGACAATCCGTTTTTTGTTTGATCATCGAAACCATGCTTCCCTGCTTTCCAATTACACGTGGAATCTTCGCGGGATTAACATGAATAACACGCCCTTCATTCAGTTTTCGTAATCCCGGTCCTTTCATAGTCAATTCTGGTTGTTTGCCGCGCGAAAGATTCATCACATTAGCAACAACATAATCGCCATACGTAAAATACTGGCTTAAGTCTGCTCCTCTTGCAATATAATCAAAACTGCCATTCATAAGAGGAATAATTCCTTCAGTCGTAACACCAATATCAACAAACCAGGCACTAAGAGTAATCTCAGTGACTCTTCCAATAACAATGTCCCCTCGTTTAGGAACATAAATCGTATTTAACGGAACAACTTTCACAAGTCGTCCATCAACATTAACCATACCAACTTGAGAAGCAATAATCACATCATTATCGCGAAAAGCTCCTCCTGCAGGTAAAAAATCCATGCCTGTAGCAATGATTTCTCCTGGTACAGCAATATCTTTATCCTTAATATGTAATTCTCCCATTGCATTCAACTCCTTTGTAATACATTTTTTTATGGAACATAACGAAGTGCTCTTCAGGCACAGATTCATTACGAGATAATCTTCTCTCCATAACCTACTCTACGATAAAATAACTCCCTCGAGTTCTCCATGACAGAGAGAGTTCAGTTTACCAAAAAATTCATCAACAATACCCGCAGGAAGTTCAACAACACCCTTTAAGTTACCGTTATCCATCCATTCTTCACTCGCATGATATGTTTTGAGAACATTATAGCAAAGACCAGAATATTGTGCAGGAATAATAACCTGCACTTTCTTCTTCTCAAACTTGATAGGAAGAATCATCTGAATTTTTTTCATAATATCATCAATCTGCATCTCTGCACTTTTGTGTTCATCAATATGTACTTTCGCTTCCATCATCGCAGACTCAATACGTTGAGGTGGATGAGGAATACCTGTTTTTGGATCAACAGCATTGCGATGAATAATCGTAATAATCTGTTTTCTTTTTTCTTCTCGCTGTTTCGCTAAATGTTCTTTCGTTAATTGAACGAGTCCTTCTTTAATAATAAGCGTACTTATTTTTTGCACATCAGTCGTCTTGAAGATACTCTGTAAGTCATGTTCACTTGCTTTTTCTCCCTTCTTGACATCTTTAAAGATATCATCGACTGCTACAACATCACTCAAAGAAACAGGTTTACCTGCCTTAAATTCAAGAGCCTTATCACAATCAACAAGAATCTCAAATTCTTTTCCATCTTTCTTCAATTTAGCAATGACTGCTTTATCAACATCAACCATATTACTTTACTTTAGAAATTTTTTGCTGCGTCAGTCGTGTAAATGATCTCTCAGTACTCATAATATACGCACCATCAACACGACGAGGATCGTAATCCTTTCCGAGTATTTTCTTAAGAGCGCGTATCGCAAGTTTAATTCCTTCATCAACACTCATGTCTTCTTTATATTCACTTTCAAGAACTTCTCTGATTTCTTGTTCATTTTCTCCAATAACAGTCGCTTTAAACTCAAAAAAGATACCAGTAGGATCAGTAATAAACAAGCGAGGATTTCCCCCTTGTGGCCCATCTTCATCAACACCAATAAACATAATGCCGACACCAAATGGTCGCGCTCCTCCTACCTGCGTCGCATATTGTTTCACATTACAAATATCTTTTACAAGACTTTGAATATCAATAGAGCTATCAAACGTCACACGATGTTGCTGTGCAACAATCTGTGCACGTTCAATCAACACACGTCCGTCACTTAATATACCTGAAGCTGCAGCACCAATATGCTCATCAATTTGAAAAACTTTTTC
>CAYIBE010000083.1:0-3695 GCA_964361555.1 Candidatus Woesearchaeota archaeon
CCATTTTTATTTTTCGTATGATACAAAAGGACAATACTATCTGCTTCAAAACCGAGAGAATTATCAACAGGATCTTGATTTGGTCCGAGTCGTGCTTGTGACGTTAAGACAGCAGTACAGCCAAACTTACTAATCAAATCAAACAAAGCCAAAGCAGCTTCTTTTTTACTCAATTCATCTTCATACAACAAAGAAAAAGAAGTAATAGAATCAATCACGATACGTTTCGCTTTAATTTCATTAACAAGGCTATCAACAACACCACCACCTTCAACAAGAAGTTTTTTTACTTGTTCGGGCGTATACTCCAAATAACGAAAAAGCTTTTTCTTTTCATACGTTCGTAAATCCCATCCAAAACTCGTCATATCCTCATACAGTTTCTCTTTTTTTTCTTCAAACGTAATATAAATGCCAGGTTCTTGACGACGACATCCCTCAAGCAGAAATTGAAGACCGAAAATCGTTTTTCCAGCACCCGGTTCTCCGACAACCATATTAATAGAACCGTTCTTAAATCCTCCTAAAACAAGAGAATCAAACCCGGGAATGCCGGAAGCAACACGCGTAAGAGTCACTTTCGATCACGGAAATCCTTCTCAATAAGGGAAAAAGGAATTTCCTGAGGATACACCGTAATACCTCCTTTCGTTATGGTATAAGGGAAGATATCTTCAAGATGTTCCCGTCCACGAGTCTTAAGAGCATAAATACATTTTTCAAACGTGTGTCCCTTACGAATTTTTGCTAATTTAACGACGCAATCAAAAAGAAAATCTTCTGGCGTAAAGGGAATATTATCAACGCCATCCTTCTTTTCCTCCGCAGTTGATAAAAAAAGAGTGGAATTCATATTCGCGAGAAGATCAAGTAATGCGCGACGATAAGCAATTTCACTATCATTAATATAATGTAATAACGTAAGAGAATCCAAAACAACACGTTTAATTTTTTCCTTTGTGATTAATTTAAGAGGTTCGGCAATCGTAAACGGTTTTCTTAAAGCTACATCCTGTCTCAAGAGAAATAAAAGTTTCTTTTTTTCATAAGCTTCAAGATCTAAACCAATAATTTTAGCACGCTCACGAAGAACAGATATTTCCTCTTCGACAGAGATAAACAATCCTGGTTGTCCTTTTTTTGCACCATAACACAGAAATTGTAATGCTAAAATGGTCTTTCCAACACCTGGAGGACCTTTAACAAGGATAGTAGAATTCTTCTGCACCCCTCCCTTAAAGATATCATCCAACCCGGGAACGCCAAATTGCTCCAAATCCATAAAAGAAAGATTGAATACGACTATAAAAAGCTTTCCTCAATGAACACGAAAATTTAAATAGAATAAAATAAATGAAAGAATAAATGAAAGAGAGTGAATTAAAAAAAATAAAGACGATGAGTAATTCTGTCATTATAGCGACAATAGGTTCAAAGGAATATCAAAAAACAAACGTAAGGTTAATCGCATATCTCACAAAGGAAGTAAAAATACCTGGCGTATACGTCACATTAAATAAACCATACACAACAATAAAAGAATTATTTAAAAAAGAAAAAATAGATACAAAGTTAATTCTATTTATTGACGCAATTACAAAAACAACAGGAGGAAACATAAGCAAAACAGAAGAATGTTTATTCATAGGAACACCAGAAAATCTCAGTGATATATCTCTCGCCATGGACCAAGCCATCAACTCATTGCCGGGAAAAGATCATTTCTTGTTTTTTGACAGCATTAATACGTTATTACTCTATAATGATGCACAAACAATATCAAGGTTCATTCATTTTCTCGCAGGAAAGATGAGGGTATGGAAAGTACGCGGCATTATCATTTCTCTCGAAAATAAGGGAAATGAAGAATTAATAAACGAGTTAAGTCAATTTTGCGACATGAGATTAAAATTGTAACATGAAAAACCAAACAGCAAACATTTTAAAATTTCTCCTCGTCGCATTAGCAATTATTGTCGCTCTACAGATAATCTCGCGAATTCTTGGAAATATTGAACTTATACTTGGCGCCATACTCATAAGTCTGGGCATTTTATCAATGATATGGACAATTCTTGCACGATCAAATTTGTCTCCTCAGTCACAGTTACGTTTATTTACAAATAACTTCTTAGCATGCTCCATCGCAATACTTGTTTTCACCATCCTCCTCACAATTGATAATTTCATAGCAATAAGAGGCATTGTCTATATACAATATTTTTTCATTTTTGTCATCTACTTCTTTTTTATTCTTATATCCTATTACATTTATACGATGGGAAAACAATTTGGATTTCAGCAACAATCAAAAGAGATGAAAAAACATCTTGAAATGTCAAAAAAAGAATTGGCAAAGAAAAGAATGAAGAACCCTACTCACCGATAACCTTTACTAACACCTTCTTTTGTCTCTGACCATCAAATTCAGCATAAAAAACAGATTCCCACGGCCCTAAGTCAAGATCACGATGAGTGATAGCTAACACAACTTGATGGCCCATAAGTTGTCGCCAAATATGCGCATACGCATTATCCTCACCAGTCAGATTATGCTGATAAGTTCCCCTTTCAGGAACAAGTTTTTTTAAAAAGGTAAGATAGTCCTGATGTAATCCTTCTTCATGATCATTCACGATAACAGCAGCAGTAATATGCATTGGATGAATGAGAACAAGCCCTTCAGAAATGCCAGAGTCAGAAACAATCTTTTTAATATGCTGTGTAATATGCACAAATTCTATCTTTTTTTGTGTAGTAAAAGTAAGATAGTCCGTGTGCGTTTTCATCGTACTCCGGCAATACATCTACTACATAATCGACGTTTTTGGCTAAAGCAATAATCGCATACGAGAGAACCACACTGTAAACACGTATGTTTCCCGATCTGCTTATGACAAGCAATACAAATAGTCAGCTGCTCCATAAGCAAAGAAGCAACAACCAAGTATTTAATTATTTCTTCCATCGAGTATACGATAGAAATCTAATTAAATGAAAGAATTCTGAGAACGGAATATGAGTCATATTACTATCCATTCGATAAAGATAGGCAATTTTGAGCCGAGAATACTGACAGCAGAAATTGAAGTGGTATATACAGAGAATAACGCCCAAGAAAGAATTATAAAAAAATGTATATTAAAAGACCCTATAACACTAGTAAACAAAATATTTCTTGAAATAAAATCAAAAAATAGAATGCTCTTTGACGACACACTAACACCAGAAGAACTACTTGAACGGTATTCTCCAATAAACGTCGAAAATGAAGAGCAAATCGAAGAAAAAATGTTTAACTTCATAAAAACAGCATGTGACAAAGCAAGGAGTCTAAAAACAACAAAAGAAGCAAAAGAACATATGAAAATAATTAATGAATTCAAAACAAGTTCATTAACATTTTAAAAATAAAAAGCGGGACGATCCGTCCCGCTGGTTCTAGAGAACACGACGAACGAAGTTACCTTCGACGTCGAGTTGTCTTTCGTGTTGATCTTTTAGCAGTAGATCGGCGAGCAGATGTTCGAGATCTGCTAACGCGTTTCACTGCTTTTCGAGCAACAGCGCGTGAAGTTTTTCGCTTCATTTTTCCTCCCTTACTGATTCAGTAATTGACATGTTGTACATGTCAATGCGAATCATAAACATTTTGCAACTAAATATTACAAAATATATATAATATTACACTAATT
>CAYIBE010000084.1:0-3694 GCA_964361555.1 Candidatus Woesearchaeota archaeon
GTAATGATCACACAATGTTGGGTTCTCTTAAAAGATTGATTTATTCCTTATAAACCTATTGTTTAACTTTGTTTATCTCTTCTTTACAGATCCATTTCATCTTCGAATTTCTTTCCTTTTTTCTCTGGCAGATCAACAACCATTGCTTCCATTGTGAGAATCATTCCGGCAATGCTTGCGGCATGTTTAATCGTGCTTTTCACGACTTTTGCAGGGTCGATAACGCCTGCTTTCACGAGATCTTCTATTATATCTGTTTTTGCGTTGTATCCTATATTCTCTTTTTCTTCTTTTAATCGTTCGACAATTACGCTACCTTCTTTTCCTGCGTTGAATGCGATCTGTTTTGTCGGTTCTTCAATCGCTTTTTTTACGATATCTATTCCTATTTGCTGATCTCCTTCGCCTTTGATTCTTTCTAGTTCTGGTATCGCTCTTAGCAAGATTATACCACCGCCAGGAACAATGCCTTCTTCTACAGCGGCTTGTGTAGCATGTAGTGCGTCATCAATTCTATTTTTCTTTTCTTTCATCTCTGTTTCTGTTGCAGCGCCGACATTAATAATTGCAACTCCTCCTGTGAGTTTTGCAAGTCGTTTTTTGAGATCTTCTTTATCATGTTCTGATGTTGCTTTCGCAATCTGATTTTCTATCACTGTGATTCTCTCTTTGATCTTTTTTTGATCGCCGGAACCGTCTACAATCACGGTCTTTTCTTTGCTGACTTTGATCTTTCTTGCTCTTCCGAGATCGCCAAGGTTTACTTTTTCTAATGTCATTCCTTTTTCTTCGCTAACGACTTTTCCTCCAGTAACAGTCGCGATATCTTCGAGTATTTCTTTTTGTTCATCTCCGAAGCCTGGTTTTTTAACAGCTACTACTTTGATCACTCCTCGTAACAAGTTTAGTACGAGAGTAGCCATTGCTTCTCCTTCAACGTCTTCTGCGATGATAAATAATGGTCTGTTTTCTTGCGAAACTCCTTCTAAGATCTTTACTAGACTTTTGATGTTGCTTATTTTTTTATCGTAGATAAGAATGTACGCATCTTCTAACTCCGCTTCTAATCGTTCTCTATCTGTTATCATATACGGGCTGATGTATCCTTCTTCAAATTCCATTCCTTCCACTACTGTTAATGTTGTTTCGAATGATTTTGCTTCATCTACGGTAATAACGCCATGCGTTCCTACTTTTTTCATTGCATCTGCGATAATTTTTCCTACTTCTTCATCATTATTTGCGGAAATTGTTGCTACCTGTGCAATTTTTTCTTTGACGTCGATACTCTTTTTATTGATAAATTCGACAACTGTTTCTGCTGCTTTGTCGATTCCTCTTTTAACTTCCATTGCATTTGCACCACTATTTATCCTTCTCAGTCCTTCTCTTACTATGGATTGTGTGAGTAATGTTGCTGTTGTTGTTCCGTCACCAGCAACGTCTTGTGTTTTTTCAGCTACTTCTTTTACTAATTGTGCACCAACGTTTTCGAATGGATCTTCTAAATCAATTTCTTTTGCTATTGTTACTCCGTCATTGGTGATTGTTGGACTTCCAAATGACTTTCCTAGGATGACATTTCTTCCTTTTGGTCCAAGTGTTATCTTTACTGTGTCTGCTAGTTTATCTATTCCTTTTAGCACGGCTTGTCGTGCTTTATCGTCAAACATAATTTGTTTTGCTGGCATATCTTCTCCTAGGATATTTTTGCAAGAATATCTTTGAATTCTATTATTTTAAATTTCTCTCCCTTTATTGTTATTTCATCCGTGTTATATCCACCATATAATACTTTGTCTCCTTTTTTTAAGGGAAGTTCTTTTCCATCTTTAAAGGTTCCTAGAGCAATAACTTCTCCTTCTTTTTTTTCTTCTTTTGCTGATTCCGGAAGGTAAATTCCTCCTTGGGTTCTCTCTTCCTCTTTTAGAGGCTTAATGAGGACTCTTTCTCCTATCGGTTGAATGTTCATTTTTTACTCCGTTTTTGGTGACTTGTTTTGGCTATTTAAATTTTTTTATTGAATTGTTCTGCGGTTATTATGGATTAACCTCCTTTTTAAGAGATACCTTTTGCATTGTTTGGGTTAGTTTACGTCTCTCGCTGGGTGTTCTATTCTCTCACTTGTTTATCATTATTTGCTCTGTTACGAATTGTTTTAATTTATCTTCCTGAAAATGGTTTGCTATGGCCATTAATCCAACAGGAAGTTGATTGATTGAACCCACGTTTATTGAAATGTGAGGTAATCCTGCGAGATTTGGCCCTACAGTGAGCATATCCATTTTTGTGTGCTGCAATGGTGTAAGTTTTTTTATTTCATCAAAACGCGGTGCTGTTCCTATCGTCGATGGGCATATAAGAATATCGTACTCTTGAAATGCTCGTTGAAATTCATTGATGATTAATGTTCGTGTTTGCATTGCTCTTGTAAAGTAAGCGTCTTTAAAACCAGCCATCCGTGCAAATGTTCCAATAATAATCCTTCGCTTCGATTCTTTTTGAAAATATTTTGAACGAATTTTTGTGAAATATTCGTTATAGTCTCCTTCAATGTTTTCTGTGATCCCGTATTTTATTCCTGTGTATCTGGCAAGATTGGTGGATGCTTCAGCATATGCTATTAATTGATATGTTGCAAGAGCGTACTTCATGGTTTCTTTCAGAGAAATGAACTTTTTATTTTTTATTTTTTCATTTATTCTTTCTTTTATCTCTTTTGGCACAATTTCTATTGCTTCTTTGATGATGCCTATTTTTAGTTCTTTTTTGTTTTTTTCTTTTGGTGTGAATTCTGTTGATGTTGCATCTTTTGGATCTTTTCCTTTGATGATGTCGAGTAAAAAAAATGCATCTTCTGGATTTTGAGACATGGGTCCAATTTTATCTAATGAAGAGGCATAATCGATTAAGCCGTAACGAGAAACGAGGCCGTATGTTGGCGTTAATCCTGTGATACCGCAGAATGATGCCGGAACGGCAATTGAACCTCCTGTTGATTCTGCTAACGAAAGATGTGGAAATTCTGCTTGTTGGGTCATGCCTGCACAACCACCTGAAGAACCTCCTGTTGTGTGTTCTTTATTGAAGGGATTTTTTGGTATTTTATCTGTGTTTACGGCGAACGTTCCAAAACCAAATTCGTCTTGGGTTGTTTTTCCTATGATAATGGCACCCTCTTTGATAACTTTTTCTATTACTGTAGCGTTAAATGGTGGTATGTAGCCTTGGAGAATCTTAGATCCTGCACGAGATTCTACGTTCTTTACGCAAATTGAATCTTTTACTGAGATGGCGATGCCTGCGAGTTTTCCTTTCGGATCTTTTTTTAGCTTTTGTGCTTGTTGTAGAGCAAGATTTTCTGAGATTGTTGTGAAGTAGTTATAGTTTTTGTCTATTTTTTTGGTTTTTTCGAGTATCTTATGGGTGTGTTCTACAATATCGATTTCCTTTTTTTGTACTTGTTTTACGAAATCTTGTACGGAATCCACGTAGACTTCACTCTATTCTTTGTTTATAAGTGTACCTTTGGCAGACGCATTATTATTATGTTATCTTTGTATAGTGGTTAAAATATAAAGATGTGCATGAAGTTTTACTTTAATAGTAATAATAAAATACATACTTCATGTTATTTAGTTACTATGAGCTTACGTGACGTTTAATTATTTTATTAATTAAAAATTGCAAAAAC
>CAYIBE010000085.1:0-3692 GCA_964361555.1 Candidatus Woesearchaeota archaeon
ATAAAAAGAGATGATAGATTAGTGAATGGAAGAGGTGTCTAAAGAAAGAAGCGCATTTTTTTTGATTTCTCTCATTATCATCTCTTTATTCTCTTTTACACTAGAAACAAAAAATGTTTCTGCGCAAGATACAGGATGTTGTGAAGAAACAAGACAAGGAGAATTTTGTATAGAAACAACACAAAATGAGTGTAAAGAAGGAAAGTTTCGGCAAGTAAGGAGTTGCTCAGACACGTCCACCTGTTCTTCAATAGCACAAGGAGGTTCTCTCGGCTGTTGTTATTTTCCAAACTCACAAGAATCATGCATAAACAGGGCGCATGAACAAGAATGCACACGGCAAGACGGACAATTTTTTGATAATCCTGATTGTTCCGCTTTTAGCGAATGTTCTCTCGGCTGTTGTGTTCTCGGTTCGCAAGCAGATCTCAAAACAAGATCACAATGTACAACATTAAGCGAGCAATATAATCTTGAAATAGACTTTAGATCAGAAATAACTGATCAATTCGAATGTGATGCGTTAGGTGATAGTCAGGAACAGGGATGTTGTATTACTCAAGATATATTTAATTATGTGACGAGAGCAGAGTGTTCTGGCGAGTTTCATACAGAAACGTTCTGTTCTGATCTACCAAATTCACCATGCCATTCAGAAGCAGAAAAAACAAGATGTTTTGATGGAAACGTATGGAATCTCGATTCTTGCGGTAATAAAGATAAGAATATTAGGGATGAAAATGCTCCTCAAGAAGAGTGCGATTATACGCAAGGTTTCCTTTGTCAGGGTGGAGAAGAAGGAAAAGCAGAATGTCGCAATGTGAATTGTGAAAAAACATACACAGATGAAAAAAATAATCATGATCCTGAGTTTGGAGGATATAGAGACAATGGAGAATCCTGGTGTATCTATGAAGGCCCAACAGGAGATTACCTAGATCGACCAGGAACAATTCATTATCGTTTTTCTTGCGTAAACGGTAAAGAAGCCGTTGAACCATGTAGAAATTTTAGAGAAGAGATATGTGTTCAATATAATGAAAATTCAAGAACAGAAGGAGAACCACTAGGAGGTATCCCTCTTGACTTTATCTTAAATCAAGTCACAAATCTCGGTCAAGCAGCACAACTAGATCAATATCTCACGCAGCTATCAAAAGTGAATATCGTAAATGTTCCGTTAAAACTAGAATCCGGATTTAATAATGCAGATTGCATGTTAAATGATATCTATCAAGCGGAAATCACACAAGCGCATTCAACAGTTCCACTAGGATTTGCATTTTGGGAGTTCAAAGGAGCCCCTTCTTTAAATGCGTTCACAACACAAGCCGGATTCAACACCCAAAACCAAATAGGAATGCAATTAAGTAGGACGCTCCAAGAACAAAATGCACAAATACCGCGTGATGATTTACCAAGAACAGAATCTTCTCGTAATGGAGCAGAAATTTGTGCACAAGGAAACATACCACCAATTAAGGTAAAATGGGAAACAGGACTTCCAGGTTTTTGCAAAAACGAATGTATCGAAAATTGTTTTGCTGAAAAACAAGACTTTATTGATCAAGCAGCAGAACAGTGTCGTGCATTAGGAGATTGCGGAGTGAAACTAAGTCCAGAAGGAAAACTTTCTCCAGGAGGATTTCTCTTAGGAGATATAGGTTCTACAGTAATAAATGCAGTGGGAGGAAATCTTGCTGGAGCAGTAACGGGTTCTGTTATTGGTCCACTAGGAAGTCTCGCAGGAGGTCTCGGTGGTTTTGCATCAGGAAACGGCTACCCACCCTCGTTTAGAGTAACATGGAAAGGAAGCGCTCCAGGCGAAAAGCCAACACAAGCATCTCAACAATCAATTCTTTCATGGAGTACAGCAAAAGGAGTTTTTCAAGGAATGAAACAATTATCGATCTTTGGTGGCGATATCAAAAAACAAATATTAACGCAATTAGGAGGAACAGGAAGCGGAGGGGGGCTCTCTGGAAGTGAAGTAGGTGCAGCAGTATGGGGTGCAGGCTCCGCAGCAGGGACACTCGGCCAAGCAGCAGGCATCTTACCAGTTGTTAATCCGATATTTCTTGTTGTTGATATTGTTATCGTTATCGTATTGCTTACCGTAGCTAATTGCGACTATCCAACAAAAACAGTCACAATTTCCTGCGCACCATGGGAAGCACCAGCAGGTGGCACAGATTGTGAAAAATGTAATAGTTTCAAAGAAAAGAACGTAAAAAATATAGATGAAACAGAAGCAAACAGTTGCACAGAGTATAAATGCAAAGCATTAGGGAAAGCATGCCAATTTATTCCACTAGGAGAAAGCGGCGTTGGCGCTTGTGTAGAAGGAAGTCCTAATGATGTAGCTGCACCAAAAATATCTCCACATAAAGAAAAATTAGAAGAACAAAGACTAACCTATAGAGAAACAACAACAGGATATATAATCAACGACCAAGTTTCTTCATTTATTCCTCTTTCACTAGCAATAAAAACAGACGAATACGCAACATGTTTCTATGAAGATCATACAACAAATAGTATTGACGAAATGGCAAACCAATTCGGCTCTACGCAAGCATCACAAGAACACATACTAGAAATCATACCACCTTCAGATCCGGATACAACAAAAGAAACAACATATTACGTAAGATGTAAAGATACCCACGATAATCCAAGTATTCAATACGCAATTACTTTTAGTACAGAAAAAGCAGTAGATCTTCAAGCACCAATAATTGAAAGCATAGAAAAAGAAAATGCATTTCTTAAATTCGGGCAAACAGAGGCAATAATTACATTACTCGTTTCTGATTCATCACAAGTAGAGTGTAAATATGCAAAAGAACAAGGAAAGAGATACGATTCAATGAACGGAGAACTGTTCTGCACAGAAACGAGAGAAGATCAGAAAAATTATCATTGTTCAACAACATTAACAGATTTAACACAAGAAGAAAATAAATTTTATTTTAAATGCCAAGATCATTCTAAAAATCATTTTGAATCACAAGAAAAAGAACTTATTTTGAAAGGTTCTTCTCCATTTACCGTACTACCCATATATCCATCACCATCAGGAACCGTAGAAACGAGCGACATTACATTAACAGTAATAACGCAAGGTGGCGCAGAAAATGGATTGGCAACATGTTCATATGGCCTTAACAGAAGAATAATTGATAAAATGCGTTTTACAGGAGGAGTAAAAACACATACCCAACCACAACATCTCGAAGATGGGACATACACGTATCAAATATCTTGTTTAGATGTCGCAGGAAACGAAGCAAAAACAACAATACAATTTACCGTAGATACTGATGATATTTTTTCTGAAGTGAAAACACGATTACTTCACATATATAGAGAAAACGAGTTATTCATCATTCTAAATAAACAAACAACATGCGAATATGATACAACTGATTTTAAGTACGGCGAGGGAGTTCTAATGTCAGAAACAGACTCAACAGTACATTCTGCGCAGCTTGGATCATCAAAGTATATTATTCGTTGTAAAGATAATGAAAATAATGAACTTGGACCAATACAAATAATACCATAGATAATGAAAAACCACAAAAAACTCCTCCTCATATTAACCATCTTGCTCGCTATTTTTCTTCTCTATACGTCATTAACAACAGCCAGATCTTCATACGTGCAAAACTATTGCAAATCAAAAACCG
>CAYIBE010000086.1:0-3655 GCA_964361555.1 Candidatus Woesearchaeota archaeon
GTCTCATAGTTAGTAAAATTGGTTATGTAAAAGATGAAAAAATTAGAAAAGAAATCGATATTAAGATAAAAGAGCTTTTTGATTTGTAAAGGTATACAATCTACAACATAACATGAAATTAACAAAGGCCCGAGCAATAAGAGTATAGCAGTTATGATATTTTTTGTCTGTTCTTCATTTTCAAAAGAAGCCCACACCACCGTATCTACCGCATCGTCGTCGCCAACCTTTTTATATTCCAACTCTATCATATGTGTAACCCAGAAGCTCGTATAGGATTATACATAATTTCTGAAATGTAGGTTTCTGCTGAAACGAAAAAACAAATGAATAAAAGATTGAAAAATAAAAAGAAACAGCTTCCATGTACGCCACATTTTCACACAAGAACATTAATTATCAGTTTAATAATATGATTGATGCGATAGCAGTGATAAAAAAGTTAAATAAAAAAAGAGTAAGGAATTTATTCTCTATTTTTAAAATAAGAATCAGTTCCTAGTCTTTCATAAGGTCCCTGACAAAAAATGTCCTCTAAAGAATAATCTATACCGCACTTAGAAGAGCTCTAAGCTCCTAAGCTAAACACATACGCACAAGAGAAACATTTAAATAGTTATATACACTTATACAACAAATGCAACAAGTAATAAAAGAAAAAAACATACTACATTATCCACAATTAGACACAGTCTTAATGGTAGAAGAATTCATCAGAGAGCATTCTGGAGAATATAAAAAAGAAGTTTATGGGAAAATCTTCCAAAAAGAATGATGTACCAAACCTTTTGTGTAGTATTTAATTATCTCGTTGATTCACAGAAAATTGCAATAGATACTGAAGGAAAGATAGCATGGATTTGGAATCCGGAATTGGTAAAAAAGTACCTTAATAATCCAATATTAAAAGCTAAATGAAATCAGTAGTTTATTTTGGAGATGAAAAATTAAAGGAAGGTTATGAAAAACTAAAGGACTCTAAAGTGGAAGACCAAATGCTTTACAAGTGGATATCACGAGCAATAAATGATTTAGAAGAAAATGCTTTTTGTGGGATTCAGATTCCAAAACGAATCATACCTAAAGTGTATATAGAAAAGTACTCTATTGACAATTTATGGAAATATGATTTGCCAAAAGGATGGAGGCTAATCTACTCTGTTGCAAATGGAGAAATAAAAATAATTTCAATCATCTTAGAATGGATGACCCATAAGGAATATGAAAGAAGGTTTAACTATTAAGAAGATTTAAATACAAATAAGGTTAATCTTATTTATGCAAATTGATACAACGAAAATGAGTTCAAGAGGGCAAATAGTCATTCCTTTAGATATGAGAAAAAATATCAAAGAAGGAGATAAAATAATTGTAATTAGAAAAGATAATGAAATAATTATAAAGAAGAACATTTCAGAAACAGCTATTTTGTCTGAGAAGTCTCTTTCTGAAGCTTGGTTGTCAAAAGAAGACGAAGAAGCATTTGCATATTTACAAAAATGAATTTTGTGCTTACCGCATCAGAATAATCAATATAATTAAGTACGGTATTTAATGAGATTAGGAAAAGTTAATAAAAGAAATTTCTTTCTACAGATTATGAAAATTAAGGTGAGAGGAATAAACATTCTTCTTTTTTCAGGAATTTTTCTGATAGTCTTATCTTTATTATTTGTGTTCGTTCAGAATAATCGCGAAGACACGACACAGACTATCCAAGAGAATGTTGCTCTTGAGTCTCAAATTTCATTCAGTATAGACTCAGCAAGCACGAATGGAAATATAATAGAATTGAATCTGAAGAACACAGGGGAAGGAACAATAGATGAATTTCTCATAAAATTCTATGGACCACAAGGAGTAGAGCAAATAAGAGAGGAGATTGATTTAAAAGTTGCAGAACAAAGAAACTTTGTCATATATTCAACTTTCTTAGATCAAATAGACAAAGTAGAGATTACACCAGGAATCAGTTTTGATGATAAGACAGAGTATCTTATTACAAAACAGCAGGATCACGTATTCGAATCATATAATGAGGTTGAAGAACCAGTTCTTCTAGAGAATGAGGAATGCAGTGCTAACCATCATTGTAATGATGACAATAGAGATACTATCGATCTCTGTGAAGATTTCAATTGTATCTATATATTTCCTGAATGCAATGATAGTACAGATAATGATGATGACGGCTTTATTGACTTAGCTGACCAAGGATGCAGTAGCAGACGCGATAACAATGAAGGTAACACTATTTGTAGCCCTAGCGATCCTAATTGCCAAAACATAGAAGAAGAATGTGGAGATGGAATTGTCTCGGGAACAGAGCAATGTGATGAAGGAGTTGCTAATGGACTTATTTGTGCTCCCAGTTACGGAGGAGTTTGTAGTTATTGTTCATCAGAATGCTCAAGACTAACATTAACTGGTCATTACTGTCAAGATGGAATTGTGCAACCCAATGAGCAATGCGATGATGGTAATAATCTACCTGGAGATGGCTGCTACAATTGTATAATAGAAGATATATTACAATCAGGATTCCTCCCGGCAGAATTGAGATTTAGCAAGGAAGTTAGATCAACAAACCATCCAGAAATACCATTATTGAATAACATTGCAGACTTTTTCATACCTATGGAAATTACCCTGTTAAGAGATGAAGGCGAGTCATTCCAATTTGGTATAACAGATAGTTCTGAGCATGATTATTCTCTAACTTATCAAATACTGAAAAATAACCAGCAATCAACCGATTTAGATATAGAATTGTATACTGTTGATTATGCTTATGTAAATAGAGTCTATTATAACTTACCAGGCGATACCAGCCCAGTGGGTTATTATTCGGATCCATTAGTATCATATGAACCAGGAGATATAACCAGAACTCAATCCAAGATATGGTGGGTAACCATCCGTTCAAAGAAAAATACACCGATTGGAACATACACCCTATTGTTGAAAGTAAAGCAAGATGGAATTATATCTCAGAAATCAGCCAACATAGTTGTATTAAAGCCGTATTTACCAGAAAAATCTACATTTAGAATGGTATTAAATGAAAAATTTCAAACAGATGCTCCAGATGGTTATACCCCCATGGATTATCATGCAGCAGCAACATCACAGCAAAAAAAAGAAGTTGTTAAAAACTATATGAAATATCTAGACAAAAACAGAATCAGCCATGCAAGACCATATTACGATCCTTCATGTTCTTTATGCGGTTATATCTATAAAGGAGCAAGTCCTAATTTAAATGTTCTATCTCTTTCAGGCGACGATATGGTAATAGATTTTACTTCGTTTGATGAGCTGATGGTGGAATACATTGGTCAAGGGAAAATGAACTCATTTATCATAGGAGGAAGTTCATGGGGATTTCATGACTTGGTATTACCAAATGTATATGGATCAACCAAAATAACCCAAACATCAAACCTAGATGAGTATACTAGGCTAAATACGATTTATTGGAATCAAGTTCTCGGACACCTTAGGGAGAAAGACTGGCTTAAATACGCAATAATCAGTATTGATGAACCATTTGCAAATCAAAGAGATGGAAGCTACATACCATTTGATAATTATTTTACTAATCTTATTCGCACAATCGATAGCAATTATCCTAAAATTATGGTATGGTTGGATG
>CAYIBE010000087.1:0-3527 GCA_964361555.1 Candidatus Woesearchaeota archaeon
ATAAATAGAATTGCTTCCCTTTTTTGCATTTTAAAGTAAGCCCGGCATTGTCCGAGAACCATACCGGGGAGTTAATCAATTATCTCAATAGGTTAGTATTTTTAAGACTTTCTATTTTGGTAGAGATAACAAATTGATCCTAAAGGTTCTCTTATCTAAGGTTTGCTTATTTACATAAGTTTTGGACCCTGTTTTAACTATGGGTCTGAAGAGAATCGAACTCCTGACTACTCGGTGTAAACGATTTGGTTTACCGCTAGCCTAATGGTCCTTATATTTTTTGGTCCTTTAAGCTTGCGGTTTTTCTCGTTTAATAAAGAACTATTTTGTTCTTTTCTGTGTAAACAAATAGACTTAATTATACTCTTTTTCTCTCATAAATCTTATATATTCCTACTTTATTGGCTCTTTATGAGAATTAGAAAAATATATGCTGAAATTGTTCTTGATTCTCGTGGGCATAGTACTATTGGCGTTACGGTGAATAGAAAATTTAAAGGCAGTGCTCCGTTAGGCGTTTCTCTTGGAAAACATGAAGTCATGGCTTTTCCTGAACGTGGTGTTCCTATTGGCTTTGTCAATCGCGCTCTTCACCGTGGCTTGAAAGGACTGGTTGTCCAGGATTTTACTGATTTAGAGGAAGTAGAAAAGATTCTTTTTGATCTTGATTCTACGCAAAATTTGAGTAAGATTGGAGGAAATACCGTCATTGCTCTTGAATATGCACTCTTGCAAGCTATGAGCAACAATAATGTGTGGCGTTTTTTGAATCCTTCTGCAGATAAACTTCCTCTTCCTCTTGGTTGTTGTATTGGTGGAGGGAAACATGCTATTAACGGAACTGATTTTCAAGAGTTTTTACTTATGCCACAAGGAGAAACTGTTCACGATCATGCTCTTGTCAGTAAGCATATTTACAAACGTATTCAGCATGATTTACGTCCTTTACAGAGATCGTGCACTGGCGGGTGGGAAACAAGTTTGGATCACGTCAGCGTTCTTGATTATTTGAGCACGTTAACTGAAGATGTTTTACACAACTTTGGTATCTTTGTTGGATTAGGTATTGATGTTGCAGGATCTCATTTGTTTACTGGTGGAGATTATTTTTATAGGAAGGGAAAAATTAGTCGGGATAATCAGATTAAATATATTAACTCTCTTATCAATAAGTATAGTTTGGGATATGTTGAAGACCCTCTTGATGAACATGATGCTGATGGTTTCGGATTGATTAAAGGTGATCTTATTTGTGGAGATGATATTGTTTGTACTCAGCTTGATCTTTTAAAAAAAGTGGAAGGAAAAATTAATTGTGTTTCGCTTAAACCTACACAAGTTGGTTCTCTTTTGAAGGTAAAAGAACTTGTTGACTATGCTCATGAACATAATATTCATACGGTTATGTCCTATCGTGCAGGAGAAACGACGGATACGATTATTGCTGATCTTGGCGTTGCCTGGCGTTCTGATTTTATTAAAGTTGGTATTGGTGGCATTGAACATGCTATCAAGCTTAACCGATTAAAACAGATTGAAAAAGAAATTAAATAAAACTTTCTGCTGCTTTTCTGAGCGAGGTTTTTAATTTTTTGTTTTCATCAAAGACCCATTCTATACCGTTTTTCCCTATGTAGATTTTTCCGCTCAATTCGAGGTATTCTAATGCGATATTTAATGTTTGTCGCATTGTCTTTTTATGAAGTTTTTCTAAGATTTCATTTTTACTTACTGGCTTTTTTTGTTTCTCTAAAAATGCTTCTATCATAATTACTGTTTTGAGATTTGGATAATGAATTATCTTTTGTTTGAACATTGGATATAAACTTATATAGGTTACTCTTTATAATCTTTTTCTCTTTTTATTGGGGTATATACATTTATATTATCTTTTCTCTATTGTTACACTTCTTAAGTAATTATGAAACTATATAAATCACAAATTTCGTGGTATATCTATCCTATTAATTGAAAATAAAAGGGAGGTGACGTAATTGGCTGTTGATGTATTTATGGGCGCGACTCAAGCAATTACAGGACCACTAGGCACAATAGCAAATGAGTTTGTGAGGATTATCCCAAACCTCGTTGCAGCTATCGTTGTTTTGATTATCGGAGTATTTGTTGCGGTGATCTTAGGTCATGCGCTTCGTGTTATTCTTGATAAAACAAGACTTGACGATGCATTACGAAAGCTCAATCTTACAAAAGCGGTAGGGCACACAGACGTTCCAGCGTTACTAGGGGAATTATTGAAATGGTGGATTGTTATTGTCTTTTTACAACAAGCTGTTTCTTTAGTTGATTTGGGAACGTTAACAGATCTCTTAAGTAGATTTGTTATTTGGTTACCAAAACTTCTTGTCGCCGTAGTTGTTATTCTCGTTGGTATTGCAGCTGCACACTTTGTCGAAATGAAGATTGCAGAGCATACAAAACTCAAGGGAATGCGACTTGTTGGACTGATTCTTCGATGGCTCATTGTCATTATGGTTGCTTTGGTTGCTTTAAAAAACATTGGCATTGATGTTCAGTTGATTGAACAACTTTTCTTATATGTCATTGTTGCTTTAGCTGCAGGCATTGCATTGGCATTGGGTATTGCTCTTGGATTAGGCTTGAAGAAAGAATCAGAAGGCTTTATCAAGACTTTAAAGAAGGGGTTATAATCCCTTCTTCTTTTTTCTTTTTTTGATTGGATTTTTTTCTTGAAATTTAAGTTAGTATTGTGGTTCGATCTCGCGTAGGTCCATCAAAACATTTAAAAATAATTAATAGATGATGAAGTGATAGTATAGAATCACTGTACACTTCTAATCAAAATGAAAAATGACTTTAGAAATAAACTGAATGAAGTTTATAGATTAAAAAGAGAGGGCTCTTTCGAAGAAGTTGAATCATTTTTAGATTATAATCTTGAAGTTATAGGATTTGTGGAAGAAAGAGCTGATGCCGCCATGATAGAAAATCCTGAAAAAATGAAAAGACTACAAGATAGGGTCGAACAAAGACTTGGAACAATTGTTGCTTTAACAAGCCAAGGAGTTTCTAAAAAATCCGCTCTTCTTTTAAGTTTTGAATATGATTCTGATGGGCATTCAATTGAAACAGTCGCTCAAACTTATAAAGAATTGATTTTCAGAGGAGTCTCTCAAATTGGAAGCGTTGCTATGATTAATGTTATGCAATTTGGACTTGGATTAGCTCCTCAAAGAACTGCCGACGCATCTCAAAATTATCATATTGCAAAATCTGCATATGGATCTAGCTTAGGAGAATCAGATCTAGATTTGATATCGAATTTTTTTATGTGTAATTATTCTTCAAGATTAGCACCAAATGATCGCTCTGAGTTTGCATTAGGGCTTAAGGCAATGGAAGAATTGTTTTAGTCCATTAAAAAGGCAACTTTTTTTGGTCTATCTGTTTGAAGTGAGAGAGACTACATTCGCATAAGAGCTCTACTTGCAGCAAAAATTCTCACAAAACCTTTATAAATGGATTTTTTTAGTTACACACTATGGGCG
>CAYIBE010000088.1:0-3514 GCA_964361555.1 Candidatus Woesearchaeota archaeon
AACAAAACTTAGATATAACGATACAAATTTTTACATAGAACAAATTTCTAAATCCGCACCATCATACACATCAACAAAAAAGTTCGTGCACATTAATTATGACAACGGAAATGCTACCGTGATAGACATAGAAAAGACGCTAGAAAATAAATTATCTACCTTAAATAAACGAAGTATATCAAGCAATAATCTAAATGAAAAATAATATAACTAGTATTATCAACAGAAAGAACAAACTGAGTAAACTTCTCATCAAATAAGTTAACTAGACTCTAAAAACCATTCGAATATTAACGAGATCTGACATGCTTAGAAAAATTGTTAAACCTGGGCTAGCGGGATTACTTTCTCTTTTATCTGGCTGTTTTCTAGATGAAAATACTAAACTTTATATAAGCCAAACATATCCTTACGTGTATATACAAAAAGATAAAACATATAGACAAAATCCTCAATGCAGAGTTTTTTCTTGTAATTCTATACGTGACGTTGATAAAGATGGCAAAATCGATTATCCAATAGATATTGTTAATGAAAAAGATGTTTTTTCTGTAAAGGAAAAAATTACGCTAGTATGTAAGGTTATAGATGGAGTAGGGAGAGATATGCGAGTAAGATTATTCACACCGATGCATCGTGACACAACAACGTCTTTAGGAGCAGTACAGGAACATGATGAATATGATCATATCACGTGCGTTCCAGGATATCTTAAACCAGGTATAACAACCGTTGTTTGGTATCTCGATAGTAGAGAAATCGGAAAAATGCAAATCAGCATCGTAGATAAAATAGTACAAGAACAAAAAAGTGAAACTAAAGTTTCTAGTATTAAACCAAATTCAAAAGAAAACGTCTTTGAGAATTTTTCAAATTATCTTAAATCACAAGACATTACTAATTTCGCGCTATATAAAAAAGATGGCAACGGTATAGAGTTTGCTGCCGGCACCATGATTCCGATTGATAAAGGAAAGTATATTAGATTTGTTGATGATAACTTAAAACAAAAGTCCATATGGTGTGATAACAAAGACAAATTTTCAGCAACTGGTGAAGTCGTTTTGGTGCAAAAAGAAGGAGAACCTCAAAAAACAAGATTAGTTAACGAACCTCTTGGCTTAGAATTGTATCTAGAAGAAATTTCTGATTACACATCAACTAACGAAATCTTGCACATTAATTACGATAATGGAAAGATAACCACAAGATTAACAAAAAAGATTGTGAAAAAAAGATCAGAATTAGAAAGGACAATACTACCGAACGGAGTAATTGTTAAAAAATATCTTAAATCGGGTAATTACGAATTTGATGAAAACGGAGAGGTAATAAATTCAAAGAGCCAATATTCTACTTCCCTAGACTCTTTTGTTGACTTTGAAAATCCAAAGATTAGTTTTCTTTATAAAGATAACACATTTTTAATTATTCCGAGCAACACTGACTGGAGCAAAATAGACAGTTTCGCAAAATTAGATAGTAATGGAAAGATAATAAATATAATAAAAAATGATGGTAAGATAAAAGACGAAGAATCGAAGGTTCTTTTTCCCTTACCAAAAAATAGTTATATTGTTGATAGGTCAGATTTAGAGAGAATTATTAGAGAAGCAACAAGAGTAGAACAACAAAAGAATATCCAAGAATCCTTAGAACTTTATAAAAAAGAGATTAAAAATTACTCGAATCATCCGCTCTTATTCCATAATCTAGGAGTTTTATATTGGAAACTTGGGAAGATAGACGAAGCAATAGAATCCTTACAGCAGGTCCTTCAAAGAGATCCTGAATATGATATTGTAGTACGTGCACATTTAAATCTTGGAAATATATATTTACAAAAAAAAGAAGTTGACAAAGCAGAGAATGAATTCGAGCAGATGCTTGAGATAGTTTCTGATCAACCAGAAGCACTGTACAGTTTAGGAGCATTAGAATATAATGAAAGAAAAAATCAAGATAAAGCGGCCCAGTATTGGAATAGACTTAAGGTAACAAAAAATCCTCAAGCTTCAAATGGAAAAATGCAAGAGAATGTAACATCCTCTTCACCCTAAAAAGCGCTAATATGCCCAAGAATCTTAGCCTCTTTTTAATTTACATTCCTTCCGGAAAAGGCATCTTCTTGCAAAGTTGTAATCGCCCTAACAAGTGATTTTCTAATAGGATCTGCTTCATTTAACTCATTGAAGGATTTTTCTAAACTTTCATCAACAAATACAACCTTCTCTGGTTTCATAGTCTTATTGCGGGTCTACTTTTTATTTTCTTGAAAAATTCAGGATTCCAAATATAAACCACATAACCTTCTTTATCGTAAACTATTTTATAAACGCTTTCTAAATATTCCATTATTACCTGAAAGGTTTGCCACATCACTTTTTTTGGAAGATTTTTAAATAAATCTGTTTTTTTGTATTCTCCGGAATTATCCTCTATAAACTTCTCTACCATTAACACTGTTTGAAGCGTTGGGCTTCTCGCTACATCATTAGTTTCAATGTAATGTTTATTTTTCTTTATTACTTCAGTTTCCATTCTAAACTCCAGAGTTTATAATAATATCAATTGATATTACTATTTAAATGTTTCTTTAGTCAGAATCGATACAAAAACATTCTCACGAACTAATCTTCCACCTCTTTCTTTATAACGTCAAATAATGGATAAAAACAAGCATGTGCGATAGAGATAGCATCCTCAGCTTCTTCTCTTGAAGGAATATAACCATAATAATTAGTATTGTAGCGCAATTTCCTTAATGTATCAATCAGTCTAATAGGACGTTCTGTTTTTACAGGAACAATTTCAAGTTCTCCTATTTTTATACCTTTCAATTTTTGTTTCATAATACTAAACATTATGAGAAATATATCAAGATTTATATTGCTATTTAGTTTTATAAAAATTCATTTAAACATTTTTAGAACCATAAAAATATGAGCTATGCCGTTTGACAAAGTTAAACATTAAGTTGACCGCCTCCACGAATACTTAATCCTTAGGATTAACTCCTCAACTTTTTCCTCAATGACATAAGAAATTATCTTTTAGAATCATACCTTTTTCTTAATTCTTCAGCTACAAAAGCAACAATAGGGCCAGAATACTGCTTTAACTTTTCAGGAGATAAATTTGTAACCATCACATGCATATTAGCATAACCTGCCAGTAAACCTTCATAAAATTCAGTAGAATGCTCTCCGCTAAAAGTTTCTTCAAACCATGCTTTAGAGCTTGTAGGTACTTCTGCCATTTGTGAGGCAAATTGTCTGACTCTTGCCTCATCAATTTTTTCGTCTAGTGATAATGCCATAATATAAAAATTAAAACCGGGTTTTTAAATTTATCTATTTGTTACTATTATATAATTACTAAAAATATATGCGAGGTTTAACTTCCCTCCTAAGCACCTAACAATTAGTAATACTCTCCTCCGCAGCGTTGCACCAAAATGAGTTTTAGTTATTCGGTTTATGTAGCTAACTTAATCCTAAGGATTAATGCCCCC
>CAYIBE010000089.1:0-3426 GCA_964361555.1 Candidatus Woesearchaeota archaeon
AAAGGCGATCGTTTCTCTCGTTGACCAGCGTACTGGCCAATTACTCAATCTAAGGAGAGATATAGAAATACCTATCCCAGAAAAAGAAATCAGAGATGAAAAAGGAAGACTCGTTGATTTTGAAAGAGATAAAGAAGGAAGAATAAAAATTAGAAACGCAAAATTTACCGATTTTGAAAAAAAGTTTAAAGAACTACCAGAACCAGAGAGAAAAGAGAGATATCAAAACAATGTCGCAAAGTATTTTTATGAACAATATCAGCAAAGACAGATAGAAGCCGCAGAAGCAGAAGCACAATCCTATGATCATCGAGCAAAAGAATTAGGAAAAGCAATAGATTTGTTAAGTCAAGTAAAAGAAAGTTATGAAAAGAAACGAAAAGAAGGAAATGAAGATATAGCAAAAACAAATCTCATTTTGAATCTAAGGCAGAGAGGTCTTTCACCTCCTCCAGAGGATCCTAAGGAATTTAATAAGTTTATCAAAAATCCAGAAATATATTTACATGAAGAGTTAGAAGAAAGAAAACAAGAAATTGAGAGATGGAGGGAAGGAGCACTAGCATCAACAAGACAAGCACATCAAATTAAGAAAGAAATAGAAAATATCAGACCATTAGAAGAATACGGAGTAAAAACTTCTGCACGTGCTATTGCCCAAGCAGCGATGTATGGTTATGACGTAGAAAAAAAACAAAAACTATCACGACCTATTATATTAGTTCCAGAAAATTGGACACCAGAACAATACGGCTCTCATCCTCAAGAACTTAAAAAGCTCGTACAAGAATCACGAAAAGAATTCGTCGAGGGATTAATAAAAAACAAAAAACTAGAAAGAGAAGAAGCAGAAAAAATAGCAAAGGACAGAATTAAAGCAACCTTTGACATCGGTCATTTAAATATGTGGAGAAAATATTTCGAAGGTTCAGATGAAGAATTCAAAAAATGGGTGGATAAAAATGTAAAAGAACTGGTGAATACCGGAATTATAGGCCATGTTCACTTAACAGATAACTTCGGGTATCATGATGAACATTTAACACCAGGAGAAGGTACAGCACCCATTAAAGAATTTTTACAGCGATTAGAAACAGAAGGATATAAAGGTGCAATCATAGGTGAGCCAGGAGGCCAACCAGAAGGTCAAATTTTCAAAGCCATGACAGGATCGTGGGGATTATCCAATTATTCCATGTATCGGGTAGGCATGACAGGTTCAGCCTGGTCAGATATTGAAAACTCGTATTTTGGAAGAACAGCAAGTCCTCATTTTACCGTAGGAGACTTTGCACCCTCCAGAGAATGGTCATTTTGGTCAGAAACTCCACTGGAATAAGAAGACATTTAAAAAGAAAAATCATCATAAAAAGAGAGAAGAGGTGATGTAATGGAGTTTCCATTAAAAAAAAGAGAAAGAAAAAGCGAACAAAATTATTATTCTAAAGACATCGATCTTGCAAGAAATTTTGCAAAAATAATATACAAAGAATTCGGTACCTTTATTTCCGGTCTTGTTCTCTTCGGATCAACAATAAAAAGTCCACATAATCAAAAGAAAGATATCGACATCCTGATCATTCTTGATGATGTACGCATAAACTTTACGAAAGATATTGTACAAACTTATAGAATTATTACAGAAAAAGCAATAGCGCAAGTCGCACCAGAGCGGTTACATATTCAATCAATGAAGTTAACAAGTTTCTGGGAATATGTACGTGCGGGCGATCCCGTAGCAATTAATATTTTAAGAAACGGAGTCGCATTAATCGATACAGGATTCTTTGATCCTTTACAAATCTTATTAGAACAAGGAAGAATAAGGCCAAGTAAAGAATCTGTCTATACGTATTATACCATGGCCCCGGCTTCATTATCAAGAGCAAATCAACATCTTCTGACAGCAATTGTTGATTTGTACTGGGCAACAATAGACGCAGCACATGCAGCATTAATGGTGGCAGGAGAAATTCCACCAAGCCCGGATCATGTAGCAGATTTACTCGAAAATCGTCTTGTACGAACGAAACAGATCACCAAGAAATCAGCAGACACGATGAGAAATATGTACCTCTTGTTTAAAAAGATAACGCGGGGAGAACTCTCAACACTTTCAGGAAAAGACTATGATAGATTAAAAATAAACGCAGAAGATTTTGTAAGAGAAATGAAAAAATTTATAGAAAAAAGAAAATAAAAAGAAAAAATCTTAAAGCTTTTCGTCAATAGCAGTAAGACCTTTCCTTATCATTTCTTCAAGAGGACTAACTGGTCTTGAAGGCGCAGCAGCCGGATCCTTTCCTGCAAAGTAAGCAATATCCTGTTTAATACTACCATATAGCTTTGCTAACTCTTTATGCCGTTCTGCCGGATCTTTAGCTCTCATTGCCGCTTCATGTTGAGCTTTTGTTGTTGCTTTTCTTAAGTCATCAAAGTAATCAATCGTATCAACGTCATTAATGTTAGCGCCAAGAGCAATGTATTGATTTGTGTAGTCTTGTGCAGTAGCCATTTTAAGATACCTCCATTTCTATTGTTTTTATTTTTTTTGGAATAAAATCCAAACGCGTCTTACATCGTGGGCAAGCTTTCGGTGTTCCTACACGACTTTCCCATAGATAATTACATCGTAAACATTGTGTCATGTTAAATCTCCTTGAGTCTCCTAAGAATCGTCGCTTTGTCATCTAATGGTCTATCTCGTAAGGCACGATATCCATCACGCTGCAAACCACGCGTAACAGAAGGCGTTCGTCTTAGAAGATATACTTCTAAGGGATTTTCTTCATCTGGACTTCGCGCAGCGAGAACAGTATCACGATTGCCTAGGTAACGCCCAGTTGGCATGAGTTGCCCTCTGGTAATCTCATAAAAAAGTGGATGATAAACAGGAAGGCGTAGTGCCTTATGTTCGCTATTTCCAATCCAAATCGCTGTTCTTTTCATTTTATTCCTCCCGTAATTCTTTCATGAGGTCATCAATCATCTTCAAGGATGTTTCGACCTCAAAATTTAGTTTACACAGTTCAGTAAAAAGTAGTTTCATCGTCGACCTCCATACTGAACATGAACACGTCGATAAGATTCAATTGATCGTTGTATGACTGTTGGAGGAACAATATCAGCGACGCTCATATGTCGATGACCATCCACAGATACAACAATTCCCTCTATGCCATTCTGGTGTGCCCATGAAACGAGCTTTCTCTTTATACAAAAGAGGACTTCTCGTTGATTAGCCTCTATGTGTGTTGAAAAAGATTGTGTTTTCATTTTTTTCCTCCGATTCTCACGTTAATAATAGTAATTATTATTAAGTAGTGATAATATTAATAGTATGAGCTAGTATATAAAGCTTTCTATTGTACTTACTTAAGGATAGTAACTAAAAACGACCCGCCATAAGCTGAAGAGCCCCTAACG
>CAYIBE010000090.1:0-2116 GCA_964361555.1 Candidatus Woesearchaeota archaeon
ATTAAGAAAATATTAAAAATAATGGGAAAGGATGAAAGTTTTATAGAGTATGTTAGAGATAGACTTGGACATGACCGCCGTTATGCAGTTGATTGGTCAAAAATCAAAAAAGAACTTGGCTGGCAGCCGCTCCATAGCTTCGACGAATGGCTCCAAAAAACTGTCGAATGGTACAAAAATAATGAGAATTGGTGGAAAAGACTCAAAAGCGAAGATTTTCAGAAATATTATAAAGAGCAATACCAAGATTCATAAATAATAAGAGATTGCATAAAAATAGTCTTTTAAATATAATTTCAATATGACTGATAACACACCAGAACAACATGCTCCTGATGTCTCGCAAGCGCTATCTGTTCTTTCGGAAGCTGCCATGGAGCTTCCTTTGCCATTCTTAAAAATCCTCAATGGTTATCCAGAAGACGACAAAATGCGTACAGTGTTGGATGCTAGAAATGAACCATCAGAAGAAGTCCTTAGAGAATTTTTTACTCCTGAGGTTATTCAGAGATTAGCTTATTGTCCTCAAATTAATAGAGATGAAACTGATGACTGGGGCATGTTTGGTTATGAACCTGGATACATTTTTGTCTGTGGGACAGCTTACGAAGGCGCTCGTAGTTTTAATGACCAAGCAGTATTAATGGGAAAAAGAGGAGATGATAAGATAAAAACCGCATCAGGCGTTGAAATTTATGTTATTCCTCATTATGATTTTTTCCCAAGACACAAATTTATAAATCAAAAAGTAACAGCAGAACGTACTCCAAAGACATTCGCTTTTCTTAGGCATTTATTAGAAAATGTTGATCCAAATGATGTCTCAACATACCAAACGGATGATTTGCGCCACGAATTACAGTTAGTTGAAAGACGACTTAATACGCCACAATTTCTCTTAGAGGAAGCAACCGAATATAGGCAACATGCAAAGGACGAGTCTTTGCGTCCAGGACAACAACGAGAGCTTCTAATAGCTGCAGATAAAATGACGCAAGAGCTTCAAGAAGCACAAGAAAAAATGCCTGAAAACATAAAAAGATACCTATCTCTGATAATGGAACTTCAAGGACGGAAAGAGATTGAAAATCCATCAGCGCCACAGCTTCCAAGCGCACATGGTAATGAAGATATGGCAATGAAGGTTCAAATGGGATTACAGAAAGCAATATTACGAGGAGACGACAAACTTGTAAACGAACTAGAAGATCTAATAGAAATGACAGATTTTTATAGAGATTATCCTCAAACTAAAGAGCAGTTGTTCATTACTTTGCATGATAAAGCTATGGATGCCGAAGAACTAAATAAGATTGCTCTCAGGAATAAAGATTTCGCTGGTGTACAAAGACATCTGCTTGTAGCTTATAGATATGAGGAAGCAGTAGCTAATTTATTGAGAAATGAATATGATTTTGAGCCTATTCGAGGTTCATCTCACAGAGACGCTGCGATACTGGCCATGCGAGTTGGCAGATTAGAGGATGGTGAAAGACTTGCTAGAGAAGGATTAAAGGGAAAGAATGTCCCTCCAAAACTCCTAGAAGAATTGGAAGAAGTTCTCGTTGATATTAAATTTAAAAGAGAAAATAAATAAAGAGCATATAATTTCGTGCGGCGACCCTTGGGGTCGAGCCTCGATATTTATTCTTTTTTAAGATAACTATTGCGTTTTTATTATTGGTAGTTTTTTTGGCCTAATGCTTTTGTTCGATACTGTGATGAACAAACGATGTAGACTAGAGGTTTCTGAGCTTAAAACCCGATTTAATCTTACAATTTTCTCTTGCAAAGTTACGAATGGCATACGGATAAGTATAACACCGTGTGATTTTTGATTCTCTTTAAATATTAATTTTCCGAAACCTTTATCATTAGTTATAAGAATTCTCTTTTCTTGATAGGCAATATGTAAAACTTGTTGATCGGGAATACTTGGAAAATCTTCTGTGATAGTTAGAACATCAAAATCGTTATTTCTCAAGTCTTTCGCAATGCGAAATTCAACGCTTTCGTCAAGGAGAAATTTTATATGATGTAGCTTGGACATCTTCTATAGACACCTTCTTAACTAATTTATTTGCGAAAGATATGGCTGCGTGAATGTCATCTTTTG
>CAYIBE010000090.1:2126-3332 GCA_964361555.1 Candidatus Woesearchaeota archaeon
TTTTGTAAGACGAGGATAATCTTGCAGGATATCTTCCACTGCTTCTCCAATAGCTAATTTTTCCAAAATAATCTCTACAGGAATTCTTGTTCCTGCGATGATTGGTTTCCCAAACATTATTTTTGGATTGACCTCAACTCCCTTAGCTTTTCCCATATGAGGAGATTATATCATGTCTTTTATAGTAATTTCCAGAAGAGATGGGAAAAATTAAAAACCAAAGACTTCCAAAAATACTACGAAGAGCAGTATGGGGATTTAGACTGATTATTCATACCACGGCCCTCGGGTTGAGCCTCGAAGTATTAACCTCAATAAGTAACTTAAAGATGATATAATTACTCTTAGTGAAGATATTGGGGACGGGATTATTAGGCTTAGTTGGGTCGAGACTTACAGAGATAGAGGTTTAATCAGTTTGATAGTGGTCAAGCATGACTATTGTTCCATCAGTAATTTTGCCATGAGCTTTTGTATCGTCGCTGATAAGCTTACAATTTTCATATTTCGCTGTTGCGACAAATAATGCATCATAAGCTGCGATTTGATATTTGTCCATAATGTCTGCTGTCTGTTCTAATAGTGTTTGCGTTGGATCTTTTATAATTAAAGGTAAAGAAAAGAGGTCATGTATGCTTTTCTTTATTGCTCCTAAGGGTATATGTTTACCTTTTTTAAGCGCGTTAACAAGTTCTATCACCAAAAGATTTGGGATGATTAAGACAATTATATTGTCCAACATGTCTTTGTAAATTTGGTGAGCAATTTCAACTTTTGATTCGTTTTCTTGATTGAACCACTTAAGAACTACAGAGGTATCAACAACATAAGTATCCATGGATTAAAAATGGGTATCCCTATCACGACGTAAGAATTCTGTTAAATTCACACCTTGTTTTCCCAATTTACTAATCTGTTTCATGTCTGCCCATATTTTTTCGCCCTCTTCTTTTGTTAACTTTTTTTTAGGATGTTGAGGATGAGATATGGGCACACGTTCTACCTTAAATCCGGAAGGCACGGTTTCGATCTTTACCACTAATTCCTCATCTTGCCAATTCAAAGCATCCCTTATTTCATAAGGAACTGTTAATTGTCCTCTTTCTCTCACTTTTGTAATCTTCTGTACGTAATTCATACTAGTAAGAATATCAGAATAATCGTATTGTGTCAATAGAATAAAGGATGTATAATTATTTTTAATGA
>CAYIBE010000091.1:0-1842 GCA_964361555.1 Candidatus Woesearchaeota archaeon
CAGAAAAAGGAGCAACCTTCATCTCGATTTATCAAGAAAATAAGCTAATTCATAGTATCGGAAGTATTATTCCGGTGAAAGAAATCTTTCAAGACGTTCTTGATAATATTCTTACAATTGCTCCAGAAATAAAAGAAAAAAACGTAATAATAGAAATTTCAGTACTATCTAATTTTAAAAAGATAACAGGAGAATCAGAAGAAGAACTACTTTCTCAAATAATCCATCATAAGCATGGAGTTATTATAGAAAAAAAGAAAAGATTAGCCACGCTTCTTCCTTTTGTATGGCAACAAGTACAAGACAAAAGAGAATTTCTTAATCAAATCTGCTATAAAGCACAATTAGAAAAAGATGAATGGAAGAAAAACGCAGATATCTCTATTTATGAAACTGAAACATTTAGAGAAATGTAATCTCCATACCATTACCTATCTCAACAAGCTCACTCGTATAGTTTTTTCGTACATAGTCAACATAACTTTTCAATTGTTCCGAATGCGTTATAATATTATCAGAAACAACAATAGCATTCTTATTAAATGAAATGCATTTAAGGTAAGAAATAAAATCTTTTTTGATAGCATAAAGAAAAACAAAGTCAAAAGAGTCAGTTAATTTCGGTAAAATTTCTAACGCATCTCCTTGTAGAATCTGAATATGAGCTAAACCCGCTTTCTTGAAATTTTCTTCTGCCATTTCCACTTTATTCTTCTTCAATTCTATTGTGGTAATCAATGCTCCAGGACAGCTCCCTGCAAGCCATAGTGTCGAATATCCATTGCTTGTTCCCACCTCAAGAATTTTTTTTGGTTTGTATATCGTTAAAAGCGTCTCTAAATATTCTCCAGCTTCCCGAGGAATATTAAACATAAATCTCTTTTCTCCAAATGCTTCCATTTTTTGTATAACAGAAAGGACTTTTTTATCCATAAACTCAAGTAAACCATAGTTTTATATAATTATCTTTACCTGAGATAATCATGGCAAGAATCATTATAAAAAGAGATCATGGTCCAATGGAGATTCTACCAAGTGAAAAATCACGATGGATCTGTATGTGCGGCTTATCAAAGAATCAACCATTCTGCGACAGTTCTCACAAAAAAACAAGAGACGAAGAAGATAAACTCTATAAGTATAATGAAGATGGTTCACGAGAGGAAATAATAACTCCGTAAGTAAGAACGATATAAATCTCGACAATGGATACATCACGAGTAATAAAAAACCTGATAAAAGATAAACGTGTAGCTTCAATAACCCCTTCTTCCTTATCCTCAGTCAAGAAAGTATGCGAAAGAATAGATTTCTCAAAAGAAAATGTGATTGTAGAATTTGGACCAGGAACAGGAGTTTTTACGAGATATATCTTAACAAAAATGAACAGTTCTTCTAAGCTGATAAGTATCGAGATCAACAGAAACTTTTACGAACATCTTAAAAAAACAATTACTGATGAAAGAGTAATCTTCTGCAATATGAACGCAAAAAACATCACTATCCTTCTTAAAAAGTATAACATAGATCACGTTGATTACATTATATCGGGAATACCATTCTCAATCTTAAGTAAAGAAGTAAAAGATGAAATAGTAAAAAAAAGTTATAAATCATTAAAAACAGACGGAAAATTTTTAGCATATCAATGTTCCAACACGGTAAAGAAATATCTAGAAAAGTATTTCACAACAGTTAAATCTGCAATAAGCGGAAAAAATATCCCACCACTTATTATCTATGAAGCAACAAAATGAATAAAACAGAAACAGCACAAAGAATTTTAAATATACTAAAAAAAGAATATCCAAAATATCAAACACCAGTTTCAACATATTTTCA
>CAYIBE010000091.1:1942-3306 GCA_964361555.1 Candidatus Woesearchaeota archaeon
GGAAGAAAAGTCGCAAATATTATTTTAGCAGAATGTTTTGGAAAAGCATGTATTGCAATAGACACACATTGTATGACCTTCGCTAATCGTATGGGATTTGTAAAAGGAAGAAATCCATTAAACGTTGAAAAAACCCTCGAAAATTTATTTCCCAAAGACCAATGGAGAAACATAAATAGATTTATAGTAGCTCATGGTCAAAACGTGTGTTTACCCCTATCTCCAAAATGTAATGTATGCCCAATTGAGGAATATTGCAAAAAAGTTGGAGTTAAGCAATATCACAAATAAATATTATTATCTTTTGAGTGCTTGTACATATCCCTCAAAATCTAAAACCATCTCCATCGGCCATTGAAGAGCATCACGAAGCGATTTTTTTAATGCAATACCATTACTTTTTTTCGACAATTTATCTCTCTCAAAAACGTAATGTGCTAAAAGGTCGAGACCATTTCTATACCATGTTCTAAAAATACGCATTACTCCTTCTCCATACCCAGGAACTGATTCAGGAAGTGTTTTAGATAACCAAGATACATCTTGTTTAAGCATGTAAACTCTTTTTTGTTTCTTTAAACTTTCTATATCATAATCTATTTCTCTATGTATGGGATGTTGGTAGATATAAGGAAATCCATGTCTATCTTTTCTAGCAGTGAACGGATACACCCCGGGCATTTTTCCTGTTAATTGACATACTAAAACTAAATCTTCAAGTTCGCTCTGTAATGTTCCTTTTTTTCCAGTAGGATAAGGTTTAGGTCCAGAAATATTTATAGAGATTGGTTTCCTCACACTCTGAGAATTATGATAGATTACATAATGGAGAAGATCTTCTCCTTCTTTTATCATGTGAGAAGTTCTTTTCATAAAAAAAGAATAAATTCAGCATTTAAAATGATGTCTGTAATAAAAACTAGAATTTCCGTCTAGGATCTATAGGCGTAGAGTATAAGGAGGTAATGAATTTGTGCGATATACCAACCAACAACAGTACCATTACATTTGATAAAAAATAGAAAAATTTAAATAGTAAGTAATGGTAATAAATGTATGAGAATAATAAGAAGAAAAAAAGGAAATCAGACATACATTTACTTACAGCACTCATTTAGAGAACAAGGAAAAGTAAAAACAGTAGAGAGATATTTAGGAAAAGTTGAAGAATTATCAGACAAGAAGATAAAAATAAAAATTCAAGGGATAGTAGATGAAATACTAAAGAAATCAAAAGATAATTATTATAAAAAACTTGAAGAGATAAAACAGAAATTTCAAGCAGAGTGGAAGAAAATACCCGAGAGCGTGAAGAAGAAAGAGCTCGAAGAGATAGCTATTGCTTTTACGTATAATACAAATGC
>CAYIBE010000092.1:0-3285 GCA_964361555.1 Candidatus Woesearchaeota archaeon
GTAGCATGGCGCATTCTATGTGTAAATGCTCCCGCCGGGATTCGAACCCGGGTTATCGGCTTTCTTTTTTCTTTTCCAAGGTTTTCTTCCTAAGAAAAGCTTAACGAAAGGCCAATGTGATTTCGGCATTGAAAAGGATTTCCCTTTGCCAATTGGACCGGACTACACTACAGGAGCATAAATAAAACATGAGTACGTCACTTTATAAAATTTACTTCGGGAAAAGTGGGCAGGGAGGGATTTGAACCCTCGACCTCTGGCTCGCTTAGGCATCTTTGGCTTTTGAAATGTGTACCAAAGAGAGTCATATAAGACATACACTCCAAGGATTTACCCTTATGAACAGTGCTCTAAACCAAGCTGAGCTACCCGCCCATGGAAAGAAAAAGAGAATATATTCTTTTTAAAACTTGTTATAAAATTAATTTTTCGTTCTCAAAAAAGAAGGAAATTTCTTTCGCATGCGTAAAAAGATCACAAGAACAACTACCAAGATCAATATAGCTACCACAAATCCAATATAAAGAGAATAATCCCCAAGAAGAGACCGCCATCGCGGTGTTTCCGTTACAGGTTGAGATGGTGGTGGTGGAAGAGTTGGTTGTGCTGGCGTAATACGTGTACACGCGCTATTCTGACAAAAGTATCCGGCGGGACAAATAAAGTCAAGAGGACAGCTTGCACAGGTTTCACCCGGGTCAAGAACGCCATTGCCACAAGGATTTGGAGGAATTTCTTCTACAGGTACAACAGGTTGATCAACATCATCGGATAAAGCAATAGCAAAAAGAGAAAATCCTTGCGTAAAAGTAGTATAATACACATAGGTAGAATCACGAAGAGATAATGTCGTATCAAGAGGAATCCATCCGTTATGATACGTAAAAAGCTTTACATGGCGTTCATTATTAAATCCATGATTGTCAATCCAGCTTTCTCGTACTTTAAATTCAATATTACTCGTAACAAAATCAGAAGCGTCAAGATCATCAAACTCAATCTCAAAATACTGATAAACATCTTGACGAGAAACAGGAAGAGGCACAGAAGAAGGTAATTGACTCAATCGCGTAATTTCAAGGTCAACGTCAGAAACATCATGAGCAAGAACAGCCTCAAGTTCTGTAACAGCAAGATTTTGTCGACTGATCTGAACAAGAATATTTTTTCCTCCTTGTATTAAATTAAAGTGTTTTTTGTACTGAGAAGATGAACTAGATGAAGGAATAATTTGTGACGGTTGTGGAGCAGAAGTCACGGAAAATGAACAAGTATCAATATCTATAACAGAAATAGTAGTCCCGTTTGCATTAGTCCAATTATCTTCTATAATTTCTTGTTGTGTTCCATTAACAGAAAGAATAACAGAATTTGTTGTAATATTTAATAAATTAATCACAAGACCTGAAATATTTACATTAAAATCACTAGCGTTCAATACAGAAAAATAATTGTATAGTTTAAAAGATGTTGGAGAAGTTATTTCACTAATTGCAAAGGAATCATCTAGCACCCCTAATGGACGAATATAAAGTGGATTTCCTTTTGTTATACTTGAAAGATTAATAGGATCATCAAAAAAGAATCCATAAAGAAGAGCTCCCCGTTCAATTTCCATATAAACGTTAGGCCCGTAATTTAGATCTATACTTGTAAAAGAAGTTTCAATACTTGGTGAAATAAAAGAACCAAAAATAAGTGCATCGTGGACTCTGATAACACGATTATTAAACAAAATACTCGTATTCAGTAAGCTATTTAAAAGATTATTTTCAATATTCCATGGATAACCAGACCACGCATTAGGAACAACCTTACCGAGAGGAATATTTTTCGCTAACATACTATTATTGCGACCTACAATTGAAATATTTGCCCGTACTTGATCAATAGGAATCTGCAAGTAAACTTTATCAAAATTCCTACCCCAGAAATTAGGTTGTACGACAATGATTCCATATAATATTCTGTAAAGACTATTTAGATTTCCAATATCTATAGGAGTAAAATAAAAACTGGACCATCTTAATTCTCCTGGATCTGCAGGAAGATTTGGTATTTGGGTGCCCAAAGATCTAAAAGAAGTGTCATTTTTAGTAAAATTAATAAACAAAACTTCTTCTCCAATTTCTAATTCAGTTGCAATATCGCCACTAATATTAACAACAACATTAACCTGATTTTGAGAACTCTCAATCATAGCCGTCTGCAAAACAATATTGTTTCCAGATGTATTTCCATAACTAATAGAAGCTAATGTAGATTTATTCAAAGAGATATTACCAGCATAACGCAAAGAAGGAATTTGCGAAGTATCATTATAAAAAACAAAAGAGACGTTGTCAGAAGGAACACCAGAAGTTTGCAAAATAATAAAGGTGGTATTTTTTCCTGACGGATTATTGCTACTCTCCACATAAAGCCAATCATCAGTTTTAAGTGTCAAGTTTCCTGGTTCTACAATATTAAATGATATAACATCAGTAGATGGCAAACCACCAGCCCAGCCAGAAGCGGAAGTGTTATATCGAGGAACTCGTTGTATAGTAAAATCAGTATAGAAATCAGAAGCGAGTGAATCAAAACAAAGTGAAAGATATTGATTTGGAAAATCATAACATTCTCCTACCCCTGCTGGATTATCTGAGTCGTCATTTTTTACAAAATCATTTTCAACACCAATAAAGGGCCCTCGTGGTCCTTGTCCTTGAACAAAAGTCGTAGAACTAGAATAATTAGTTAAGTCAGACAATATCCATGTCCAGTTAGGATTAATAATACTTTCACCTGGAAATGGATCTCCATCACTAATAAGAGTTTCGCCAATGCCAAGTGTAACAGTAGTATTCGAAGAACAAGATGGATCGATAGTAACAACCCTGCCTGTAAAAATATGAGTGTAAGAAACATCTGAAAAATACTGATAAAGCAGACTAAGAAAAATAATACTTACAATAAGAATAGTAAACCGTGATAACGTACGTTCCTGCAAAATAATCCCTCTTTTTCAATAAAAACAAAGAAAGTAGTATTTATATAATTAACCGAGGGTCATTTACTCGTCTTAATCTCAATAACATCCCGATGTTTCAAAACATGGTCTTTAGAAACAGCAATCTTTTTTTTGACATCGATAGCCTTCACAAAGTTGTTTCCAATATCAGTATGAATGCGATAGGCAAAATCCAAGGCAGTGCTCCCTCCTTTAATTAAAAAACAATCTGGAATATATCGTCCATCTTTATCCTGCAAGTTATTCAAACCGCCAGGAAAAACAGCAATATA
>CAYIBE010000093.1:0-3278 GCA_964361555.1 Candidatus Woesearchaeota archaeon
AAAGTAAAATCAATGCCATTTAGCACAGCAGACTATGTTGATATAGAAGTAACACCCTATGGGTATTATCTTTTGAAGAATAATGGAGAAGTAGAAGCGTATGGTGATGCTGTGTTTTACGGTAATGCTCCTATTACCTCTCCTGCAAAAGACCTTGAACTTACTGAACAGGGATATGCTATTTTAGATGCTGATGGAACTTTGTATTTCTTTGGTAATGCTCATGATTTAGGATCTGTTAATGAAGAAACTGTTACTGATTTCGTGTTTATTCCTCAGTTTGAGGGGTATTATGTTCTTGATTGTCATGGTGTTGTTTATTCTTTTGAGGCTTATGCTGGATTTTATCCTCCAGAATACCGTGAAGAATGTGAATATCTGGATCTTGGGCTAGTTTAGTGGTTTTCTTGGTATTGCTCTTTGGAACGAAATGTGAATCTTCTTTTTTGTTACGAACGAATAGATTCCTATGAAAGAGACGATGACGAGTGCAAGAGCAAGGATGATTGATCCTATGAGTACTGCGCCTACTGCTATTAATGGAAAAAACACCGCTAGGAGGATTCTGTACTCTTTTTTTAATAAAGGAGCATTATTTATCTTTAAATTGGATAATTTTACATAAATAAACAGGCCTAGGAGAACTATGAGGTATAATCCTATTTTTTGCCATAATTCCAGTGTTATCACTCTTTTCTCGTGTGTGTATTATTTAATAAATATATTGGAACTGGTATAATCTATATAAATTGCTTCTTGTGTTACTCTTTCCTTATGAGGACAGCCATATTACTTATTTTTAGTTTGCTTTTATTATTTCCTTTTGTTTATGGAGCTATGAATGTTACGTTATTGCGCCCTTCAAATAATGCTCCGTTAGAATATGAGATTAATAATGTTCAGTTTATTTGTTATACTCCTGGAGCTGATGCTGTACGTCTTTTTACAACCATTAATGGATCTTGGAGCCAAACAGGGAATACCGTGACGAATGTTCCCTCCAATGGAAATGTTACATTTGTCGTGACAAATGTTCCTGTAGGAACATATAAATGGAATTGTTTTGCTACTGGGATTAACGGTGTTGGCTGGGCACCTCAAAATTTTACGTTTAGTTTTTCTTTTCCGCCGAATGATCAACCGGTATGTAATGGCACTTTTCCTCAGATAAGCTTACAGAAGAATACACCACAAACGAATGTTCTTAATTTACGCAATTATATTACTGATCAAAATAATGATGCGCTTACTTTTTCTTTTTCTGGAGACAGTAATGTTGATATTACTCTGAAAGATACTGGTTTTATTGATATTTCTCCTAAACAAAATCGTGTTGCTATTGACCAAGTTTATGTTAAAGCGAATGACGGCAAGAGTAGTGATATTCAATGTGGGCCTTTAATAGTTAGTATTTCTGATACAAGCCAAGGAAATACGACTTCTAACACTACAAACAATCAACCTAGTAATACTGCTCCCCAAATTAGCCCTGATATTCCTGATCAGACAAAGGATAGTGATGTCTCTTCTTGGACTCTTGATCTTGATGATTACGGAACAGATGATAAACCAAAAAGTGAGCTAAATTGGACTGTAGAAAATGTTGGTAATGATGTCGTGAAAATTAGTATTAATGTGATTAATCATGAAGTGAAATTTGAACGTGTTGGTGCCGGAAGTGATACTGTGCGCTTTGTTGCAAAAGATGCTGGTGGATTAAGTGATGAACAAAATGTGAAAATCACGATTACGGCGAGTACGGGAAATCAAGCGAATACACAAAATGAGGACACAGATGAATTTGATGAGACTGATTCAGAGGTTCTTAAAATAACGCAACATACTCCTGGAAGCAGCGATCCTATCCTCGAAGAAAAAAGTAGCCTTTCTTTCTCTATTGAAGTTAATGAAGAAAATCCTGATATTTTGTGGTATCTTAATGGCGAACAAGTTGAAGAAGATTCGAATCTCTTTAACTTTACTCCTGAAACTGCAGGACAGTTTAATATCTCTGTCCTCGTTTCTAAAGATGGAGAAGAAGATGACTATGTGTGGAATGTTGAGGTTATACCTGCTTTAGAGGAAACGGCGGTAACAAATATGGAGAAAACAAATGTTTCTTGTGGTAATGATATCATTGATGAAGAGGAAAATTGTGAGAGTTGTCCTGATGATGTTGTCTGTGAAGGTGGTGAGCAGTGCGTGGATAAAGAATGTATTGTACAAGGTAATATGATTACTGGTTTTTCTATCGCTGATTTGCGTGGAGGAAGTCTTATTGGCACGGTTGCTGCAGGTATTGTTGTTATATTATTTATTCTTATTATGATTATTCGTGCAATGAATAAACAAAAAATAAAAGGAAAAAACAGAACGTTAAGCAGCTTTCAACCAAAGATTAAGGAGATTGAACCTCGAAAAGAACACGTTTTAAAAACGCTTGAAAAAGAGAAGAGTGCGATTCCTTCTGGTATTGAACCGATTATTGGATTTATTCAATCTGGTTTAGCAAGTGGTGATCATGAACGTGTGATTAAGAAATCTCTCATTAAGAGTGGATGGAATCGAAAACAGATTAAAGAAGCATTTCGGAGTATTAATAGAAAAGGATAGTTCACTCTTTGTTTTCTATTAAACTTTTTATTATTTCGATTATCTTCATAAAATCATTTTTATATTTTTTATAGAAATCCAATTCTATTGGTTCTCCATAATAGTCTAGTCTATTTCGCAAGTAGCTCATTTTGAGCATTACATTTGCTTCATACTCGTATTGTGGATAGTTTTTATAGAAGTAGGAGATTAGGCACTGATGATTTGTCGATTTTAGATTTTTTTTAAGTAGGAGAGCAACCAATAGTTCTTTGATGACTTCATAGTAATTTTCTACCACATAAGAACTATTTCTTTCGCTTACTTGTATTGTTTTTACAAATTCCAATCTATGTAACGCTGCATGTACAATAGAATGCATTCTTTCTTTATCTGTTTCTATGATTCTTACAAACTTTTTTGTGCATTCATTCCAATCCATAAATTGTAATATCTCTTTCATTTTACTTTTACATAACCTATGAGTTTTATTCCATTTATCACATTATTAAAAAGTTCATTAGGGAGCTTATTTATATTTGAGTTTGTAAAGATATGGATTTTGTGTTTTATTTTTTTTTCAAATAGCGAAATGTCTGCTGGATTATTCTTTGTTGTCTCAACAAAAAGATCTATATCGCGCTCTTTTACATGTTCTGCTTTTCTTACACTACCAAAAAGTATTA
>CAYIBE010000094.1:0-1850 GCA_964361555.1 Candidatus Woesearchaeota archaeon
ATCTTTAGGCAAAAGAACCAAATAAGCAACAATAAGAAGAGCAATAATAAGAACCACACTTGCAGCTGATGCTGTCGAACTCTCAGTAGCCATCCCCTTTTTATTCATAGAAGAAACAGAGAGAATGGTATTATTTAAAGATTGTCCTAAGAAAAGATTACTTTTCTTTCTTTTCTTTACGTGCTTTTCTTCCTTTAATATACCGTTTATAGAAATAACCGAGCGCCCAACCAGCACCGAAAACAGCAGCAACTGGAGCAAGTGCTGAAGCAAGGAAACCCAAAGTAACCCCACTTGTAAGTGCAGCACCAGTCGCAAGATAATAAGAAGGCACGCCTAATGTATTTAATGCAGAATATCCAGAATAACCAATAAGTCCAAGAACAGCAACACCAGGAATAATTTTCTGTTTATTCGTATTGCCCATACTAAACCCAATACCGCTTGCTAATGATGCCCACACAAAAAGAGGATCATAAAGAAGAGGAGAAGCAAGAGGAAGAGAGCGATAAAGCGCATCGGCAAAAGAAGTAACTGCACCGCTCATAACTCCCGCAGCAGTAAGATACGTCGCATGAACAGCACCAGTAAAAAATTTACCTTGACCAATGTCATACTTCGAAGTAACAAGATCCCCATAGCGAACTAAATCTTTATCTGAATACGCATCAGCATTAACAACATCATCAAGTCCAAATCCCATAGGAAAACGCAAGTAATCGTAAGTTTATAAATGTTTCCACTTATAGGTAGTATTTAATAAAATAATAATAGTAATAATAACTATAAGAATAATTAAACCATCAGAAAGTAGTGATATAAGAAAGGTTTATAAAAAGAGATAATCTCAAAAAAAGAAAAGCCAAGGAGGAATAATAATGAAAAAATCCTATATCAGAACAATCACAACCGCAGTTCTTGCTGCAACATGCGGAATAAATAGTACTCTCGCAGGAGAAAAATACACAGTAAAAAGAGCATTGGATGAGGGAAAAAATCCTCTCGTACATGCAATACCTGCAGAAAGATATCAAGAATTCTTAGAGTCTCGAGTAGGATACATGAAAAATACAGAAGGAACACCAGGTGGAGCAATAACATTAATGATAAATGAAGACAGCGATTCAAAAACGCCTGCAAAACCAAAGTATGATGTATGGGTAAAAGATAATACTATAAGAAGTATCAGAAAAAGAGGAACAAAAACAGAAGACCAATTCACAGGCATAGTAAAATTTGACTTAGGTGACATTGTTGCAGGTGAAGACCTATCAAAAGAAACAACAGATTCGTCAGCACTCGAAAATACATATATTTCCGACCTCGAATTTCCAGATGGCAAAAAAAAAGGAAATGTTCTATTTGTAGAAAAGGACGACCCAACAACTGAAAAAATAGAGCATGAAGCAAGATACGTTATCAAAACAGACAGACTTATTGGGTTAATAAACGGACTAGACGAGATAAATGGACTGGTTTACGTAAATGATCCAAAGAAAAGTACTTGCGTCGTAGTAGGATGGGATCTCATAACGGAAGAAGAAATAAAGGCTCCATCTCCCATAGTTGTCCCAAAAACAGAAGACGTTGAACCCATTGAACAAGATACAACCTCAAAAGTCAGATAAGAAAACGTAAAAAGCGCGGCTCTTTAAGAAGTATCTTGGCAATGATCTTGAACGCATAATCTCGTTCATATGTTTCCAAGACATTTTTTATTTTTTCTTTTTGAACAAGTTTCACAAGATAATTCAAACGTTCATCAGTCATCCCATCAAGTTTTTCTCGAATTTTTAAATGAACATATAAATCTCTTCCAAGTTTTTTTCTCCATAAACGATCATAGTTTC
>CAYIBE010000094.1:1950-3263 GCA_964361555.1 Candidatus Woesearchaeota archaeon
AAAGATCCTTGCGCTCTTGCTTGTAACCCAGTCATAAACGATCGTTGATGAAACATTCCGGCAGATTTAGCAACAGGACTTAGTGGACCATCAGCACCAACAAGAGAATCAGTCGTAAACATTGAACCATCTCCAAACGTAATAGTATTTTTATGAAAACCAACAAATTTCTTAGAAAGATGAAAAACAGCACCCGCCTCTTGCGCCATGCGCGCGATATGTTGATCAAAACGAGCACGATGAAAAACAAAATCAGGTCTTTTAAGAGAAAATTCAACCTGTTCCCCATTAGGAGCAATAACCTTAATACGCGAAATAGTATTCACAAGGAACTCTTTTTTTACATCAATAAGCCTTGTAATAGCATGAGTAACAAGTCCTGTACACTGAATAGGATTTCCAATTTCTCGATGCTCTTCAAAAACATGCACATCTTCTCCATATTGCGCAAGCAAATAAGCCAAATAGCTACCACTCGGTCCCGCACCAACAATAGAAATCATAGCCTTCCGCATCCAACAAACTTTATAAAGATAACGAAGAAAACGTTATACGTGATCATTGCCGATATTATATTAATAGTAATATCGTTAGTTGCACTCATATTTGCTTCAATTACAGATATAAAAATAAAAGAAGTGCCTGATTGGTTATCTTATGGGCTAATTGCTTCTGGATTAGTAATCAGATTATTAAACTCAATCATATTCAATAAATACGACTACTTTATGTACGGAGTTCTTGGCTTCGCTTCCATGTTTATTATAGGAGAATTATTATATCATGGGAAACTATGGGGTGGTGGAGACGCAAAATTACTCATGGGGTTAGGAACAACCTTAGCAACAACGCCATTTTATCTTGAACCGTCAAAAATTCCTTTTCTCATAATAGTATTCATGTTTATCTTATTTGCAGGAGCAGCATATGGTTTCTTATGGTCTATTTTTCTCTTGTTCAAAGATTTAGAAAAATTCAAAGAAGAATTTAAAAAAATAAATCAAAAGCCAAGCTCAAAAATCGTCAAGATTTTGAGCATATTGTTAGTTATTCTTTTTTTAATTGCAATCATACTTCTTCCCGTTGGTAGCATTATCAAAGTATTTGCAGGAATAATGATCGTGCTCTTTTTAATGTATCCCTACCTATTCATAGCAGTAAAAGCTTTAGAGAATATACATTTGTATACCTATCTTCCTCTCTCAAAAGTTGTTGAAGGCGACTGGATTGCACGAGATGTAAGAATAAGTAAAAAAATCGTATTTAGTAAAAAAACAACAGTAACAAAGGCAGATATAAAGCACCTAAAAGAT
>CAYIBE010000095.1:0-3259 GCA_964361555.1 Candidatus Woesearchaeota archaeon
AAACACCATCAACATAGAGTTCAATCGTCGTTGACGTAACAACAAGAGCAACATGATGCCATTGGTTATTATTATATCCGATTTCAGAACTATTATCAGCCCATTGAGTCCCATCATATAATCCACCAGATACCTTTCCTAAAGGAAAAAGAGCAAGATAAAAATTATCATTCGTATACGACTGAAATTTCTCAATAATTCTTCCGCTTTTTTCAGTAGAACTTGTTTTAAACCAGGCACTGATCGAAAAAGGACCAGAAGAAAAACGTAAAGTGCCATTACCAGCAATATAATCACCAGTACCGTCAAAAGAACAAGCATTTCCAAATTTCCCAGTAACAGAACAGGCAGTATTACCATAAAGAACACCATCACCATATCCCTTTCCAGCACTATCAGCAATATTATTATTCATATGGAATAATAATAAGGTATTCTGATCAGGAACAATTTCGCCAGCACTATCAAGTTCAACAGCAGAAACTAAAAATGAAGCAAATATGAAAAAAAAGAAGGCTAAATAAGATAATTTATTTCTCACGAGAATCCCTCTTTTTCATAAATTAAACGATATAATCTTATTCTTAAACGTTACTAATCAAAAAGAACCTTAAATAAAGTATATATTATAAGATACATATAAACGACAACCACGCGCAGCTTTTTTAAACCAACATTCCAAAAGGAACATATGATAGAATATATTAAAAAACCATATAATGATGAAGAGATCTATAAAATTCTCAATCCAATAGTGAGAACCTGGTTTAAAAGCAAATTCAAAACATTTTCTGATCCGCAAAAATATGCGATTATACCAATTCATCAAAGACAGAATATTCTCGTGAGTGCAGTAACCGGGAGTGGCAAAACTTTGACTGGATTTTTAGCGATCCTCAATGAGTTAATTAATCTATCAGAACAAAAAAAATTAGAAAACAGAGTATATGCAGTCTACTGCTCCCCATTAAAAGCATTAAGCAATGATGTGCAATTAAACCTCATTAATCCATTAAAAGAAATGGAACAACAAGAAAATAAACATTTTGGCATTAGAATTGGTCTGAGAACAGGAGATACATCAGTCTCAGAAAGACAAAAAATGCTGAAATACCCTCCCCACATCCTTGTCACAACAAGTGAATCACTTGCAATTTTACTAACCACAATAAAATTTTCAGAACTTCTTAAAGATGTGCAATATTTTATAATGGATGAACTCCATAGCTTTGCAGAAAACAAGCGAGGAACACACCTCACACTCTCACTAGAGCGATTACAACATTTATCTCCAACAATGACAAGAATAGGTTTAAGTGCAACCGCAGAACCAATTGAAAAACTTGCTCAATTTTTAGTTGGCACGCAAAGAGAATGTAAGATAGTAAAGACCGATCTCACAAAAAAACTAGATGTTAAAGTAATTTCTCCAGTTCAAGACTTGATGAATACTACAGAGAGGCAGATACATCATCAATTATACTCTCTTTTAGATAACCTGATAGAAGAGCACAGAACAACTCTTATTTTTACAAATACAAGAGCAGGAACAGAACGTGTTGTTCATCACTTAAAAGAAAAATTTCCTAAAAAATACATAGAAAATATAGCAGCGCATCATGGTTCGTTATCAAAAAAACATAGATTAGAAGTAGAACAAAAATTAAGAGAAGGAAAATTAAAGGTTGTTTGTTGTTCAACATCTCTAGAGTTAGGTATCGATATCGGGTACATAGATCTCGTTATTTTATTAGGAAGTCCAAAATCAGTAGCAAGAGCAAGCCAGAGAATTGGAAGAAGTGGCCATAGATTGCACGATACGATAAAAGGAAGATTTATTGCGCTCGATAGAGATGATCTGGTAGAAAGTTCAGTTTTATTAAAAGATATGATAGAAAAAAAAATAGATAAAATCCATATTCCAGAAAATTGTCTCGATGTTCTCGCACAACAAATCTACGGAATAGCCATTCAAAATCAATGGCATATTGAAGACCTGTTTAAACTCATCACGCAAGCGTATCCATATAGAAATTTAAAAAGAAACGATTTTGATGAAGTTATAAAATACTTAGCAGGAGAATATTCATCCCTAGAAACCAGATATATTTACGCAAAAATTTGGTATGATCAAAAAACAAAAATGATGGGCAAAAAAGGGAAGATGGCCCGAGTCATTCACGTAACAAACATAGGAACAATTCCAGATGAAACGCACGTTACAGTAAAGATTAAAGATCAGCTAATAGGAACATTAGATGAATCGTTTCTTGAACGACTAAAAAGGGGAGATATCTTCGTTCTTGGTGGAAATACCTATCAATTCTTATTCTCAAGAGGAACAGTAGCTCAAGTAATGCCTGCACCAGGAAAATCACCAACAGTTCCTTCCTGGTTTTCAGAGATGCTTCCTCTCAGTTTTGATGTTGCAAAGTCCATACAACGATTCAGAAGATATCTCGAAGATTTATTTGTTAACAGTAAAAAAAAGGAAGATATTATCCTTTATATTAAAGAATATCTCTATGTCGATGACAATGCCGCAAACGCAATCTATGAGTATTTCAGAGAACAATATCTCTATACAGAAATTCCTCATGAAAAAAAAATGATTATAGAACATTACACAAATCCAGAAAAAAAATATGTTATCTTTCATTCATTGTATGGACGAAGAGTAAATGATGTGCTTTCTCGCGCAATTGCTTATGTTATAGCAAAACTTCAGAAACGAGATGTTGAAATAGGAATTAATGATAATGGATTTTATATTGCATCGAAACAGCCGATTCAAGCACAGCGAGCATTTGATCTTTTAACGCCTGAAAACTTAGAAGATGTCATGAAAAAAGCAATAGAAAAAACAGAAGTTCTGAAAAGAAGATTTCGACACTGCGCAACGCGTGCCTTAATGATTCTACGAACGTACAAAGGAAGAACAAAACGTGTCGGTCGTCAAACAGTTTCTTCAATGATCTTATTAAAAGCAGTACGAGAGATCTCGGAAAATTTTTCGATCTTGGTTGAAGCGCGAAGAGAAGTGCTCGAAGATTTGATGGACATGGAAAACGCAAAAAAAGTATTAAAAGAGATAAAAGATGGCATAATAGAACTAAAATATCTTCATACACAAATCCCAAGTCCATTTGCATTTAATCTCGTCTTACAAGGATCAACAGATATCATGAAGATTGAAGATAAAATAGAATTTATTAGAAGAATGCACCAGATGGTTTTGGCGAAAATATATCAAAAATAA
>CAYIBE010000096.1:0-3239 GCA_964361555.1 Candidatus Woesearchaeota archaeon
CACTCTTTCCCTACACGACGCTCTTCCGATCTCGTTGCTTCTTTTGCTCTGCTTTTAGCTTCTTTTTCTGACATTTTATATTTCATGAAGTCTTCATAATCAATTTTAGTGGTAATACCTGGAGTATCAACAAGACTGAACGTTAATTCTTTGTTCTTATGCTTGATATGAATTTTCTCTTTGATCATAATCTCACGTGTTTCGTGAGGAATATTGGAGACAGATCCCATTTTTTCTCCTAACCAATCTTTGCAAATGCGATTAGCGAGGGTAGTATTGCTAGCGACAAGACCATTGGAAATAACAAAAGTATGAGTATCTTCAATAGTAAGATCATAAACATGTCCATTATACGGTGTTACCTCTATAGAAGTAATATTATCCCAGAGTGTGTCTGCCCATGCGAATTTCTGAAGAGTAGAGTCTTTTGGATGATCTTCAGCCATGGCTTGAACTCGATGATAAGTAATTCTATTGTCTCTTTTCATGCGCGCGACATGTTTACCGTCTAAGAAATATTCTTTTTGAGTTTTCTTCTGTTGTTGTCGTTGAGCGTCGAGCAAAGAAACTATAGGTAAAGTAAATATATTCCTCTTAAGTCCTACCTTGTACAGTTCTTCTAATCTTTCTTTTTTATAAGAAATGGTGAATCCTATAAAATCTTTAAAGATGCGGTGATTATCGCTTCCAGTAATGGAGAGAGCATAATACCATTGATCCTTGACCATTTTTTTCCTGAATGTGCCAACAATGCCGAATCGATTTAACAATAATTGTATCTGCTCAACCATAAGTTTGCTTTTGCTGGAAAATTCAAGTTCTCCTTTTAGTTTACCATTCTTACTATTAGCGACATAACCTTCAGAGTCAAACATAGCCCGCAAGAATTCAACTATGAGGTGGTCAGGTAATCCCATGATGAATGGGGGTATAACTTTATCACCTGAAAGAGCTGGAGGAAAGTCAAAGAGACGCAAATAATCGGTAAGCGTTTTAGAATTAATCTCTATTTCTGGAACTCCTTTGTTAACACGATGGATAACGGGGATTCCAAAAAGTGTATCAGTAATAGTAAGAAAATCATGTAATAGCCCTTTATCAGTATTGCTAAATTTAATGCGATTGGTGGTATGATTGGATTCTGCTAGAACATAAGCTACAAATCGAACAAAAGAATCATCGATAGATGTAGGAAAACGCATGGATTTAGTGATATGAAATCTAGAGAGGGATCGTATAGTATTGCCTTCAGTAATAAACTGTTCCACTGGGATTTGTGGAGTGATTATTTGTTGGTTAAAACGAAGATACTGTGATATCGCGACAGCTTGTCCTATCTGTAAATCAGCGCTTCTTATTTTTTGAACACCATCGTTAGAAAGACAAATCAGAGGATGTTCTGGAGTAGTAGTAATAGTTCTGCCGCTTCTCGTGGTAATCTGATAGACATTCCCATGGTATTTTTGTGCGTAAACAAGAGAAATTGGTTTAGGGGTTATTTTAAGGGTTTGAGGATCTAAGCTAAGAATTTGCATATGTTTATCTCGAACGTCGATATATGCTTCGGTGAAATCAGGAGTTTTTTTGACAAGGTGGCTATTTTGTTGTAAGGAATCGAAAATTTCTCCTATAGGATGTACGCTGCCATCGGCGAACACAATACCTGTCTCTGGAGTAACACATTTACCGCTATTAGGAGGCCCATAGAGTCCCATTTTAATATGTTTCTTTTGTGAAAAAAGCTTATCAACCATACGTTGGACAAAGTCTCGGATAAATTTGATCATGTAGTGGTTCAACCCCTTGTTGTCTAGACAAGCCCAGTTCTTTTTAAGCATTTCTGTGATATAATACTACTATGGAAGAGTGCTAAATATCTACGACGACTCGAGCCTTATAGCCACTTTTATGTTTACTGATGGAAAACATATGCATCGTTACCGCTTTCACATCATTTCCTAGCTCATGTTTCTTGCGGTCAATGGCTTCTCCATGTAATGTTGCAGACAAAGTGTGCTCTTTTCCGTCCTTTCCTAAGGTAACTTTAACTGTTTTGAACAATAACAATTCCGTGTCTTTCAAATACACTAATTCGGACAAAAAATCATACAATACATTTTCTAGAGAGTCTGCACGTAAATGGATTTCACGTTCAATGGTAGGTTCAACAGTTTTCAAATTGACCATCATAGTAAAGACAGCTTCAGCGCAATGTTCGAATAATTCTTCTAAGGTTTTGCCAAAGGCATCGAATGCGATGTCTGCTACTGCTACATCTTCGAGATAGACAAAGTGTTTCATCAAAAAACAAGGAGAAGAAGAATATTTAAACACTTGGGCAGGAACACTTCTCCATCATTAAGAAAATTTGACTCGACGTTCTTCAGTTATAGAAAAATGTTGTTGGATATACGCTTTAAGTTTTTGTTCAGTATCATAGAAAAGACTGGAAGTTTTATTAACTCCTCTTCGAGTGCCAAAAGATACATTTGTGAATGAGCCGTGTGTTCTTTCTATCGCTTCTTGAAGAGTAGAACGTAAGATGCCGTAGCGATCTCCGATAAGCGTCTGTACTCCGATTAAGGCAGTTGTTATGGAATCATTATTTCTATGTTCAAGTACGACATTAAAGTTTTGAGCAATATCTTTTACAAATAAAGGTCCTTGTTCTTGGATCATCTGTGCGACTACTTCTAAAAGAGTAGTTCCTACAGCACGAAGACTAGCGTTGGATAATCCTTTGGTCTCTAAGGTTTTGCGTAAGAGTTCTTGATACTGAATCATACGACATCTAGAGAAAAAGGGTATTTAAATCTTCCTATTTGTAACTACTTATAAGTACTAACCTTTAACATTCCCTATCGGTTTCAAATCAACTACCTTTCGAGAGATACCAGACAATTGCAAAGTTTCTGTGATGTCTAAAATTTCTTTGTAGGCCGCACCAGCCTCCTCTGCCAATCCAGCATAGCTCGTCGTTCGCACATAGATTCCTTTTTTCTCCATGGATTTTTGCAGCGCATGTCCATCAATAGTATTTTTCGCGGCAGTTCTGCTCATCGTCCTACCGCTGCCATGTGCGGTGGAACCAAATGTTTCATCCATCGCTTTCTGCGTTCCAACTAAGAGCGCGCTTCCTGTTTCCATAGATCCACCCAAAATAATAGGTTGTCCAGTTTTTTGATATAAAGGAATTAATTCTGGATGTCCTGGTGGAAAAGCTCTTGTTGATCCTTTTC
>CAYIBE010000097.1:0-3219 GCA_964361555.1 Candidatus Woesearchaeota archaeon
ATCCGGCGACCACCGCGATCTCCACTCTTTCCCAACACGACGCTCTTCCGATCTTGACATTATTTCATCACTACCTATTACTTTATTGAAAAATGGTAACCATTTTACGTTTTCAAGAATTGTATATGCTGAGATTACAGGAGCTAATGTCCAAAGATATGTTTCATCAAATTCTTCCTTAGCTTTTTTTAGTATTTCTTTTGCTTCTGGATGAGGTATTTGGTCTTTTGTTGATTTAATAAGGACGCCTTCTAAATCTAGTACTAATACTTTTCTCATCAAGGATGCCACATCTCGATAATCTTTATATAGTTATGGATAAGTCTATTATTATGGCCCATCAGTGTGTCCGCTGTAATACATTTTATGATGATGGAAGTAAAGAACTTCTTGCTGGATGTAGCAAATGCCACGGAAAATTCTTTTTCTATGTGAAAGAAGAATCGAAAAAAGAAGCAGAAGTTTTTACGAGTTCCTTAACGCAGGAAGATAAACAACGTATGGAGCACGATGTTATTGATATTATTGGAAAAGAATTTGATGAAGATGCTCCCATTGTTCTTGATTTAGAGACTATTAACATTCTTGGTCCCGGTAAATTTGAACTTGATTTAGTCGACCTTTTTAAGGGAAAACCACTTGTGTATAAACTTGAGGATGGAAAGTATTTCATTGATGTCCCTAGCGTGTTTAAGAATCAATATAAAGATCTTGAGGAAAAAGAAAAAGAGGAACGTCCTGCGATTGATGATGTGAAAAAGAATTGATTAATCACTACACTTTACTTTTCTTTAAAATCTATTATTGTATGATCTTGTGATAATTGTTTCTCTTTATCTATACTTGCTTGTTTTTCTTTTTCGTGATTACTAAAAAATTCTTTTACTTTTTCTTGCGGTAGTTTTGTTATGACAAAGTTTGAATCTTGCGGAAAACATTTTTTGTAACTTTCCCAGACATAACGTTCATCAAGAAAAACAATACATCCTTTATCTGTTTCTGATCGAATACACCGACCCGCGTTTTGAAGAGCTTTTGTTATGGCAGGATAGATATATCCATAATCCCATCCTTTTGCATAGCGTTCGTCATAGTAGTTAATGAGTTCCTGCGTCTCCAGATCTGGTTTTGCTAGTGGTAATCCGACAATGATCACTGCTTTTAGAAAATCGCCTGGAAGATCGATGCCTTCTCCAAATGATCCGGATGCTGCTCCCAGAAGTACTGCTCCTGTATCTTTGTATGATTTGAAGGTATTTATTAATTCTTGACGCTCTTGTTTTGATAAGCCTGGCGATTCGCGTATTGTTGTTTTTTTTGATTCATGCTGAAAATAGTAGTATACTCTGTTTTGAATGTCATAGGATGGAAAAAATATAGCACTATTCCCCGGAATAACGTTGATCGTGTCTGCGCAAATTTTCGCAATACGTTTGTACATAGAATCGTTCCTTTCCGTGAATTTTGTTGTGGTCGTTGGTGCTATGATATTTAGTCTGTTTGTTGGAGGAAATGGATTACTATATTCCGCAGTCACTGTTTTTTCTTTATTTAGTCCTAGAACATCGAGATACATGGAAACTGGCGAGAGTGTTCCTGACATAAGGATGAGGGAATGTGCTTGTATTTGTGACATGATTAGTGAAGGATCGAGGCATCTGTATGAGATATTGGTGAATGGTTTACCGTACTTTGTAAATGAACGTTGAATGATGCGAATGTACGCATAATCTGGACCTGGCCATGCTTCAAGAAAATGTGCTATTGATCCAAACGCGGATCTTTTTTGTTTTTCTCGCACGATTTCTGCTGCTTCTCTCATTGGTTCTATTAATGATATATCGCATAGAAAATCGTGTTTTTTTATCAATACTTCTTGTTTTTCCAGAGGAATTGTTTTTGCTAAATCTTGGAAATTTGTTTTTATTTTTTGGAGATCTTCTTCGTAATCAAATTGAAATGTTTTATTTTCTTTGAGCGCTTTTTCTATGGTAAGCGATGAAAGATTTGTTGTTAATAAATCTCGACAACGATTGGGAAGATTATGTGCTTCATCAAAGTAAATAATTGATGTTGAGAGTTCTTTTTGTATTCTTTTAAAGAGAGAATCTCGCACAGTTGATGAGAGAATATGATAGAAATCTGCAATAATAATGCTCGCCTTTCTTCCTTTTATTCCTGCTATTTCATAGGGACAGAGATTGTGATTCCTGCAGATTTTGCTCATCTCTTCTACATGTAACGGCTCTTGCATTTCGTCAAGCGCTACTTCTCTTCGCGTTTTATTTTTTATGTTGAGATAATACTCACACATATCTTTGTTTCTGAGATCTTTACAATACTCATGAAATTCTCCATTTGGAAGAAGCTCTACTCCTGATTGGAGACACATGTGCTTTTTTCCTATGAAATCGACGATTTGTATGTCTTGCTTGAATTTTTCTTTTATCTCTTTGATTGTTTCTACAACGATATGGTGCTGGGAGTGTTTCGGTGTTAAAAAAAATAACGTGAGATTATGTTTGAGTATATAAGGTAGTATTGGGCTAATAACGGAGATTGTTTTACCAAGCCCCGTTGGTGCGTGGGCTATGAGATTTTGTTTATTTTCTACACATGACTGGATCTGCGCAATAAGTGCTTTCTGGATTTTTCTTGGCTGTTCATACGGAAAGAGTATCTGTTCCATCTTACTGGGTACTTTTTTGAGATTATAAGGTTTTATGCAGAAAAAGGTTTAAATAGCGTTTTTCTTTCATATTTCTTATGGGGATGTAGCATAATCCGGTTTAGTGTCTTCGGCTCCAGACCGATGGATCCAGGAAGCATACAGCTTTTGTTTTATGCTTGGAACTTCAAATCCTGGCATCCCCACTTTTTTACAATATTCTTACGACTATATTTCTTCGCTATGGATAGAAGAACCATATCTGGCCTCTTCTTTCTCATCAACATCAAATACTGCTTCTTTTTCTCTGTAAACCATAATCCTGTCAATAAATTCATCGTTGTACTCAATCAAACCTTTGTCTTTAACATATTTTAAGAATAAAGCAGTACACTTCTGACTTCTACTTTCAACACCGAATTTCGCAAGAATAGCAAGTAATAAACCTCTTTCCCTTCTTTTTCTTTCGGTAACCGACGGATTTTTATATAACTATAGGTTTATATTGATATGAAAAGCAAACTTGCAATTACAAGTTTTATCTTATCACT
>CAYIBE010000098.1:0-3183 GCA_964361555.1 Candidatus Woesearchaeota archaeon
CCGATCTATACGCTTTCTGATTGGCAAAGTTCACGACAACTTTCTTCACGCCGTTCACGCGTTTCAGCGCGCGCTCAATCTTGAATACGCAACTTGCACAATGCATTCCTTCAACAGGAAGAATGGTTTTTTCCATGTATAATCATCATGTGGTGAACTAATTAAACATTTCGTTGCACGGTTACACAACAATAATGTCAAAAATTTAGCAACGACGCACAAAAAACGTCGTAACATCAAAACGAAACATTTAAATACAAACATATGTACTAGAATATATCAATTACAAAGTATATTTTCTAAATCTTTAGAAATGTGTATGAACGTAATTGTCATAATCATGTTGTGCATGAAAGTGTGCAACAACGGAGGTTTCAAATGAAACGTTCAAAGCGTTCTGCTTCAAAACGTGCAACACGAAAAGTTGTTCGCAAGAGCAGAAGTTCACGAAGAAAGAAAAGATAATTTTCAATCTTCGTTATGAAGGGACCTTGCGTCCCTTTCTTTTTTTCAATGCAATAATTTCTTCTTTGTCAAATTACACAACAATCTGAGATTATTGAATAAAGTTATCAGCAACAGATTAACTCTTAACTTTAAAAAAGGCAGATTCATTAACGCGATATTTTGTAGACATTAATGGCAACTAACGACGAATAAGGTAAGTGACATATCCTACAATGCTTAGATTCGAAAAGTTTCCTGAAATTTATGCAAAATCAAATGGAGAGGTAAGCACATACAAATATTTATATAGATTGAAAATAACAGATCAGCTATGAAAAGATGGACAAAAGAAGAAATAAGATTTCTAAAAGAAAATTACAAAAAATTAGATGACAGATTTATCAGTAAAACTCTTAAAAGATCAATCGATAGCATAAAGTGGAAAAGAAATGAGCTAAGCTTATTAAGAAAAAGATGGCACAGTGGAAACAGATTAACAAAAAATAAAGTCATAAAATTATTATTAAAACATAAAAGAAAAATTGGAAAAAATCTGTCTATTAATAACACTTCCATAGCAATTAAATCTGCTTGTCAAAGACACTTTGGTAGTTTTAATAATGCAAAGAAAGCTGCAAAACTAGAGATTAAAGAAAATTTTAGATCACTTCAACCAGAAGCCTATCAATCAACGCCAGAATTAGCATATATCACAGGTTTATTACTTGGAGACGGAAGTCTGAGATTTCAAAAATCAAAAGAAAGAACATCATATGTCATCACATTTACAACAAAAGATAAAGAACTAATGGATTATTTCTTGGAAAAATTTAGTAAATGGTCTGATTTTAAAGCCAAGACGTATATAGTCAAAGGAGGTTATAAAAGGTTTCCTAGTGGAAAGGAATCACACTATAAAAAAACATATAACACCCAAATTTCATTTAAAAGGGCATGGATTATTCTCAAGAAGTTTTTTGACAAACCATTAATGTGTCTCGAATTTTTCAAAGAAAACCATCTCCATTGGATCATAAAAGGGTTATGGGATGCAGAAGGTTGCGCAAATGTATATGATAACCGCATAAGATTCTATTTTAGTAATAAAAGTGACGAGATTGTAACTCTGTATAAAAAACTTTTAGACAAACGTCGCATAAGTTATCGTGTTGATAAGTCAAAACAAGGGATGTATAACATAACTATATCAAATAAGTTTGATGTCCTAAAATTCTTCAGAACTATAAAAGGAATAACAATCAAAAGGAAAGAAACACAAGAGATTAAAAAAATAGTGAATAAGTTGAAAAAAGAGCAACACAGAGTTAATTTCAGTTTATCATTTAAAGATCAGGTATATGAAATCACTAAAAAAATTCCCATAGGCTATGTCAGTACATATGCCGAAGTAGCCCGTATGTTAAAAAATCCAAATGCATATAGGGCAGTGGGAAATACCTTAAATAAAAATCCTCATAAAGATGTACCGTGCCACCGCGTCATAGCATCAAATGGCCATTTAGGTGGATTTGCAAGAGGATTAGAAAAAAAAATTAAATTGCTTAATAAAGAGGGAGTAGAAGTAATAGATAATAAAGTTAATCTTGAAAAATATTATTACAAATTAATCTAAATGCAAATCTGCTAGATGGGATAAAGAACCCAAAAAGAAGAAATAATTTTTTCATTTGATTCAAGTTCAGCAGATGCAATAATGCAAAAAAAGGGAAAGATTTATAAATAAGATATTCTTATAATAAGAAAATAAGATATATGGAGGAAAGCGAAATGGAAGTCGAAACAACGAAGATGTCTTCAAGAGGGCAGATTGTAATTCCTCAAGATATAAGAGAAGAACTAAATGCGACTGAAGGCACAGTTTTTGCAGTTATTGGCAGTAAAGACACTATCGTATTAAAAAAGATAGAAACGCCGTCAAAAGACACACTAATAAAAGAGCTACAAGTTATCGCAAAAGAAGGAAAAAAACGTCTTGAACGGAAAGGCATAAAAGAGTCAGACATTCCAGAGATTATCAAAAAATCAAGGGGGAAATAGTGATGCGTGTTGTATTGGACACAGATGTTCTACACGCTCATCGCATTAGTAATTGTAGTGATGATGGTTTATCTTTTCTTTGCGCGAAGATAAGTTTTCCTCATGTCCCATGCAAGGAAGCGTGGCAACTCCGCAACACTTCTAAGGATAGCATAAGGATGATATTTCTTTAATAAAAATTGTCGTTGATGTCCTGTCAACACGGCAATGCTCTTCACATGTGCTCTTCGTGCTGCCAAAATATCATAAGAGGTATCGCCAATCATGTATGCTGCTTTCAAATGCGTAAGTTGTTCCGCCTTGTAAATTTCATCAGGAGCTGGCTTGGGATGCAACACATCATCGTTGCCAATGCACACCTGAAATAATCTTTGGTCAATGCCACCTGCTTTCAATAACGTGTGCAGAGTGCGATGGCGGGAGTTTGACACCACTGCCATAACATATCCCCTATGTTTCAGTTCATGCAATGCTCCAACAACACCGGGAATCTGCTGTACCAAACGAAAAGTGTTCTTGACAAGGTAATGATCATGCATTTGGATGATGCTCGTAATCTCGCCTTCAGTCAAAAAAGGATGGAGCTCTTTGATCAATTTCCTTCCAGCCATCCCAAATCGAGAGAGAATCACCTGATCAGGCACAGGAAGAAGCCAGATCGGAAGAGCACACGTCTGA
>CAYIBE010000099.1:0-3167 GCA_964361555.1 Candidatus Woesearchaeota archaeon
TAAGAAGCTTTTCGTATAATCATTCTTTTTTTGTCTCTTTTGTTTCTATTTAAAAGTTACTCTCTGCTTTGCCTTAAGCAATATCAAACTTCAATGAACATTATTAATAAAAACTCTTATCGGGTTATTATAGAATCTCGCCATATATTCCCCAGGCGAAGCTTTCAAAATTTGTTTAGATGCTGATTCTATTTCTTCTAGATCATGATTTACAAGAACTTTTCCGGTTCCTTCATCCCACCAAGTACTATTAAACGGCGGTTCTGTGTAATCATAAAGAGAGACTCTTTTTTCTTGAGCAATAACAAACTTATTGGCGTCTCCTACTAAAAGTTTACAGGTATCGGCAAGTGCCGTCAGCAACGAAGTTCCTTCCCTTTGATTAATTTCTTTTTCTTCATCATCTCCAATTTCAGGAATTAAGAGCAAAGCGCTATCTTCTTTGTATACGTGCCAATCCGTTTCATAACCTGTTTCTAAAATAACGCCATGAGGCATTACTCTTATTACACCCCCAACTATCCCTTCTTTATCTAAGAATTCCTGAGAAGCGGGGAACGTATCAATTAACGTCCATAATGGATTTTTGCGTAAACCTAAATAAAATGGATCAGCGATGATCATATATTCCGAATCAATTCTAAATACATCTCCTTCCGCAGAAACAAAATCTTCTAGGGTCATATCTCTCAATTTATTCATACCATTTGGCTGCTTTTTCTATAAGAGCTCGTTCAATAACCTTCTCTGTTATATCACCCTTATTGTCCCCTATATATTTATCTATATTTTTCAGTATATAAATGTTTCTATTTATTACCTTTTTCAAGTAATAACAATATTTTCTTTTGTTTTATAGCTATCGAAATTTTTATAAAACGATAGAAAGAACAATCATCATGGCTGATAAGATAACCGAAAAAGTAAAAGAGCTTATGAGTTATCCTGATCGGATTCGGAATATGGCTATCGCTGCCCATATTGATCACGGAAAGTGTATTGGCCCTCGTTCTCGACTGGTGTTATCTGATGGGTCTGTTATCCTAGCAGAAAATCTTTTTAAAATAATCTCTGCACAAGGAAATATTTTCTCCCAAAAAGAAGGAGAATTGATCTATGAATGTCAAGAAATAAACGTATTTTCTCTTAATAAAGATACTGGAAAAATAGAGTTGAAACCTATTGAATTGGGGTGGAAATTAGAAGGAGGAGAAGTCATCAGGGTCAGACTAAGAAACGGATTCGAGATTACAACTACACCTGAACATCGTTATTTGGTTTTAGAGAATCGGGATTTTGCTTATAAAAAAGCTTATGAGTTAAAACTTGGCGATAGGGTAGTTTGTTCAAGAAGATTCGAATTAACTCCCTTTCAAAATATTAAACAAGAAATAATCACAGAGAATCTTATTGTAAATTCATATTCTTCTACACAGCAACTAATCTTAAAAAATAAATTATTGAGCGAAGATATCGCGTTTATTGACGTCGTGAGTATTGAGCTTGGCGAAGAAAAAGAAGTGTATGATTTTACAATTACTGATCATCATAATTTTGTTGCTGAAGGTATTGTGATTCATAATACAACATTTTCAGACCAGCTCCTTTCTGGTGCAGGAATGATTTCAGAGGAATTAGCGGGAAAACAGCTTGCACTTGATTTTCGTGAAGATGAACAAGAGAGAGGAATAACTATCGATGCCGCGAATGTCAGCATGGTTCATGAATATAACAATCAGGATTATCTTATTAATATGATTGATACGCCAGGACATGTTGATTTTGGTGGTGATGTCACGAGAGCGATGAGAGCTGTTGATGGTACGATTGTTCTTGTTGATGCTGTTGAGGGGATTATGCCTCAAACTGAAACTGTTTTGAAACAAGCATTACGAGAACGTGTTAAACCTGTTTTGTTTATTAATAAAGTTGATCGTTTGATTAAGGAAGTAAAGTTAACACCACAGCAAATGCAAGAGCGTTTTATCAAAGTTATTAATGATGTTAATCGTTTTATTGCAAAAATTGCTCCAGAGGAGTTTAAAGAAAAATGGCAAGTTTCTGTTCAAGAAGGAAGTGTCTGTTTTGGTTCTGCATTCCATAAATGGGCACTCAATTTTCCGTATATGAAAGAACACGGTATTAGCTTTAAGCAGATTATTGATGCCTACGAGATAGGTGATGAAAAATATAAGGAATTGAGAAAAATTGCTGCTGTTCATAAGGTTGTTCTTAATATGGTTATTAATCATCTTCCTAATCCTAAACAAGCGCAAGTTTATCGTTTACCTATTATCTGGCGCGGAGATCTCGAAAGTGTTGAAGGAAAATCGCTTATGAGCACTAATCCTGAAGGTCCTGTTGCTTTTATTTGCACGAAGATTGAAGTTGATAAACATGCGGGTGAAGTTGCTGCTGGACGATTATTTTCTGGTACTGTACGACAAGGACAAGAAGTATATTTGAACCATGCAAAACGGAAAGTACGCATACAGCAAGTTATTGTCTATCGTGGGGCACAACGTATTCAAGTTGATAAGGCTCTTGCAGGAAATATTATTGGACTGATCGGATTAAAAGATGTCTTTGCAGGAGAAACCGTTAGTAGCACTCCTATGGTGCCTTTTGAAGCGTTAACGCATCTGTTTGAACCGGTTATTACGAAGAGCATTGAAGCAGCAAAAGCAAGTGATTTAGCAAAACTCGTTGAAGTTTTACGGCAAGTGAATAAAGAAGATCCTAGCATTACAATTGAAATTAATGAAGAAACTGGTGAAAACTTGATGCATGGCATGGGCGAACTTCATTTGGAGGTTATTGAAAATAGAATAAAAAGAGAAAGGGGATTGGACATTAAGACAAGTCCTCCCATTGTTGTTTATCGTGAAACTGTTGCAAAAAAGAGTCGCGAGGTTGAGGGAAAAAGTCCGAATAAACATAATAAATTTTATATTATTGTTGAACCTCTTGATGACAAGATTTATGCGGCTATTAAAGCGGGTGAGCTTCCTGAAGGAAGAATAAAGAAGAACGATAAGATTCTTTTGGAAAAACTACGCGAGTTGGGATGGGATGCAAAGAAAGCGCGAGATGTCCGTAACGTTTTTCATAGCTGTTTGTTTCTCGATAGGACGCGAGGAGAAGTTCATATTGGAGAAGTTATTGAA
>CAYIBE010000100.1:0-3162 GCA_964361555.1 Candidatus Woesearchaeota archaeon
TAAAATACGTAACTTACGCGTACTTTACGTAACAGAAAGCTATAAAAGTCAAAGAATGCGCATAAATAAAGAAATGGCATGGTTCTTTTCAAAAAAGCAAACAGTATCTAAAGAAGAATTCCGAGGTCTTATAGAAACAATAAAAAAATCCTTTTCGAACATAAAAACAGACGTTTCAAACATAAAAGAAAAAACCTTAACAAACCAAGAACAGATAAAAGAGCTGCACAATATCTTGGGATATTTAAATGAGTCAATCAAAACAATGAATACTCGCATAGAGAATATCTCATTCAGGCCAGCAAGACAAAGCAGAAGAATAGAAGAAGAATCCATACAAGAAGATCTTACAGAACAAGAACAATTGACTTACTCTGAGACTAGATCATCCAAAAAAGGGTTCATAGAAAAATTAACAGAAGTACAGGAAGAAATTCTAAAAAAAGTGATTGCTCTGCAACGCGAATCTCCAAATAAACTCATCTCAGCAAAAGACATTGCTCAGGAGATGTACCCAGAATCGCAATATGCTCAAGTAAGACCAATGATCTCAAGTTATCTGGATATTTTGGAAGAATTTGGTTTTTTAAAAAAAATAAGAAAACGAAGACAGGTGTTCATCGAATTAACAGAGAGAGGAAAATCATTATCACAAACAACACCAAACTCTCAAATAAAAATCTCTAGAGAAAAAAGAAAAAACTGAGAAAAAAGCCAAAGAGAAACCTTTATAATTATCCTATATTCTATAAACTATATATTAAAATGCCAAGAAATTATACTACCATTAATTTAAATTTTGCAGATTTTTATGATAATAGAACTATTCCCGAGGGTCTTATTTTCACTTTTTCAAGGAATCACAACATCCCGCCACCAAACTGGAAATTTGCACATTGGAAAGAAGTAGGGGGGTTACTTGTAGAAAAATATTTTTGTTCTCAAAAGGAAAACCACAATTGCGGTTTAGTCAACGCGGCAAGAAGTTATTTTTCAAACCACATTCAAGAGTTGTATGGGGTGGCAAAAACAACAGATATTTCACTAGTAGAATTAAGTCTTGTTATAGAAGAAGGAGATCAAAGTAGGGTATTTATTCCAAACTTAAGCATTACCAATGCCAGGCAAGGCAATTTTGTTCCACATGCCACATTAGAAGCATTTTTTAATTCGGATTCTTTTGGCCTAATACGCAATATTGCCCAATGTACTGCAGCAAATCTTGATCCGGAATCGTCAGATGAAGAGCAAACAAAACAGATTATTGAATGGGTAGAACGACATGGTACAGAAGCAAAAAAGTTGCTTACAGACGCTCTAGAATTCCATCAAAATCAAACCTTTGTAGAAGGAGTCTCACCAGCAGTAACTCTTAAAAAACTAGGTCATCCACCATACAAGAACATAGCACAAGAAGTAGTACTAAAGAGAAGATAGAAAAAAAAGATTTAAGCAAAACTTAAAACTATTAATAATAATCTTTAAAAAGAAAAAGAGCAAAACCAAAAAAATGAACCGAAACCTCTTCATACAACAACAAGAACAAGTACAATTATTCTTGGTAAACGCAAAAAGAGCCTGTTTTTCTCATTATCTTGCACGAGACCAATTAAAAATAGATTACAAGAAACCTCAAGAAAGATGGTATGAAGATGACCGTTTGGAGTTAGTCTCACACTATTCATTCTTATGGAAAAGAAAAGATCAAGAAAAAAGGGGAAGAAAAGAGCTTCTAGGATCACAAAAAGTAGGAATAATACGAAGTTTAGAACAGATCTGGGAAATGACGTTTAACGGACTAATGATGCCATTACCAGATAATATATCATTTGCCGTAGCTCATGAAGGATTATTAAGCGCACTTGTTTCAGAAAAGAATAAAACACTCGTCCCTCTCCGGGGCCCTTTACATAGAGAAGTATCTCCGCAAGGGCAACAAATGGTATATACCTGCATTCCAAGAGTAAAAAACGATATCTATGATTTTTCAATAGAAGAGAAACTTACACTAAAAGGAGGAAATATACTCTACGAAGGAGTATCCAGAGGTCATATTTTTGATGAAAACGAAGTAAAGCAAATGTCAGACATAATGTTATTCGGAATAGGGATCTAGCAGAAATATTTAAGCAAAAGCTAAAAGATTTATTTCAACTAAAACTAGTTTATCACTAAACAATAATAACAAATAGAAAGATTTAAATAGAGAAAACTTTTCCAATAATTATGCCAATTGATCAAGAATTGAGTGATGAAATAGAACAGAAGCGTGAAAAAATAGCTGCAGAACCAAACGCCTATTTACATAGAGCAAACAGAATCAAAAAGGCCTTGCAAACAAGTGCGAGAGGCTATTCTTATTATATAGAACATCCTCAAGAAAGAAGTAGGCTACTTTATGGAGGAATAAGGGCAAGATCAGTAAAACGAGATGCGGCAAGAGGATTTGACCGATTAAAAATGGCATGGGACAAGCTGCACCAAGCCAAAAGAACAAATAATTTTACCGAAATTATTGATCCGTCATTGATTATAAGCATAGGAGGGATCATTGATCCAAGCAACGAATGGTTTAGAAGAGAAAGAGTATCATTGAATCTGAAGTATGTGCCTCCAAACCCAATAAAAGTGCCAGAACTAGTAGACCAGTTAATCGAAGAAACGAAAAAAGGAGATTTAACAACAGTAGAACGAGCAGCCTACTTTCATCTAGTCCTGGCAGGTATTCAACCATTTAGAGACGGAAATAAGCGAACAGCGCGTTTATTTCAAGATGCCATCCTTGATGATTATGGTCTACCTCCGGCAGTTATCCCTTCTGGAGAGAGGGTAGTATATATAGACCTACTAGAAGAAGCCCTTATAGGAAGGCAAGCAAACGACTTAAGAAAACAAAGACCATTTTTTGATTATATCGGGGGAAAAGTCAACCATGGTCTCGATCAGATTCTAAATGATCTTGATCCCAAGGGGGCATACGCACAAAAGAAAAAAGTGAAATAAAATCTTTAAGCAAAAACTAAAACATTTAGAGGATAAAAATGAAAGATATTGAAAAAACAGGTAAGAAAGATGAAAGAACAAGAAAGTCAGAAGAGAGATGGGCAAAGCTAAATCCAAGCATAGATCTCGCACTAATAGAACTAACAAAAAAAGCAGGCG
>CAYIBE010000101.1:0-3161 GCA_964361555.1 Candidatus Woesearchaeota archaeon
TGGCGGATTAACTGTTCATAATCGAGTAATGCAGAAGACGGCGTCTAATTAAAAAAATAAATTTTCGATGTATACTCCCACCATTTTTCTCTTTTTCACGCATTATCAATTGAAAAACTATTTAAATATTGATCGTATTCTTTCATATAATGCCAAAAACTATTAGTCGTGATGTCCCTCTTGGAGAAATTACTTTACGGCGTTATGAAAAACCTCATTCTTTATCTGAACGGGAGCTTTTACGGAAAATCTGCTTAAGTATTGGCTTGTTACAGCCAGGAGACTCGAGAGATGTGATTGTTGATGTTTTTCACGCTATGCTTCTTGCTTCCAAGCGTAAAACGTTATTGAGTAGTGACGATGTTAAATCGGAAGTTATAAAAATACGAAAGAAACATAATCTGGCATTAAAAGGTATTGCGGAAAGTAATATACGAAGACAATTGAAGCGTTTACGTGATCTTTTCCTGGTAGAGAAACTCAATAATATGTATCGAATAACAGAATGGGAGCATCCTTCTGTTCTCTTTCACGATAAAATTGAAAGGTTCTATCTTGAAAGTATTAAAGATCGCGTTAAAGAATACTTTGTCGCGCTTAAATGAGGAGGTATGATTATGAAAAGATTATTTTCATTGTTGGTTGTTTTAGTCTTGCTTGTAAGCATCGTTCCTTTAACTTTTGCTGAAGAACGATCACGCGAGCAAGGAAAAGATTCACAAGGGCGTGGTGCTGTTCGAGATGTAGGTATACGTACAGCGTCTGAAAATACACGAGGAATGAATGAAAAGTTACTTACTGTTCCTGAAAAATTGCGTGAATTGCGTAAGGCTAATGTAGAACGCATGACTCTTGTGAAGGAAAAACGCATGGAGATGAAAGAAACGCTTCGTACATGTACAGAAACAGAAAGTGAAGATTGTCGGTCATTGCGAAAAGAAGTTCGTTCCCAGATTAAACATTCGCTACAAAAAATGACGGAACGCATTTCGACTGTTCTTACTCATTTGAAAGAACGTGTTGAAAGTTCTGAATTGGAGAATAAAGATACGATTCTTCAAGAGATTACTGATGCACTTGCCGGAATTGAAAACGCTAAAACAAAAGTTATGGCTTTAACACAAGACAGTACGAAAGAAGAGATTAAAACTGCTATTTCTGAATTGCGTTCTTCTTTGCAAGAAGCGAAGAAACTTGTTCGCACGTATTATGTTAAAGCGCAGATTACTGAACAGCGTTTAGAGAATGCTATTCGAAAGTTTACGAAACTTGCAGAAAACATTGATGATCGATTAACCCGTTTTGAAAATCGAGGTTATGATTTTTCTTCTCTTAGAGAAAAATTAGAATTGATGAAGGCTGAGGTTGAAAAAGCGCAGCAAAGTCTTGACGCTGATAACCGTGAAGCAGCATTGACATCTCTTCAGAATGCTCATCGTCTTACACTTGAGATTTTAAAGGAATTTAAAGCTAACTTACCTCCACCATCTGATGATACTGGTGATGGTAATGAAACTGATGATGGAGACGACTCAGATGATAATGAGGGTAACGAAACAGATGATTCAAGTAACGAAACTGAAGATGATTCTGATGAAGACGAAGAGGAAGATGACGATGATGAAGAAGATGATGATAATGAGGGTAATGAAACGGAGGATGATGATAATGAATAAATTCCTTTCTTTTTTACTGATTCTCTCTTTGATTGTTTTTGTTTTGGGATGCACTACACTGAAGACTGATTCTGGGGATGATTCTTCTCTTGATGAAACAGGTGATTCTACTAGTAACAATGTTGACGATCTCCAACAAGAGTTGGATGGTGCAGAAGAGGACCTTGGTCTTGAAGATTTTGACGAGCTTGACCAAGAACTGAATGATCTTGATGATTTAGAGAATTCGTAAGTTTTAATAATCTTTTTCTTTTCTTTTTTTTATGATTTACGAACCTGCTGAAGATTCCTTTTTGTTACGGGAATTTGTTTTACGTTATGCTCATGGCGCTGTTTTAGATATGGGCACTGGTTCAGGTATTCAGGCAGAAGCAGCTCTTCAAAAGACGGATCATGTTCTTGCTGTAGATATTAATCTAGAGGCCGTTGATTTTTGCCGAAAAAAAGGCATTCCTGTTGTTCAAAGCGATTTGTTTGAACATGTCACTGGCGAATTTGACCTTATTATCTTTAACCCTCCTTATTTACCTCAAGAACGAGAGGATTTAGGTATTACTCTCACTATGGAAGATTTTACGTATGTTAATGATGTTGCTCTTGTTGGTGGAAAACACGGAGGGGAAACTATTGATCGTTTTTTGAAAGAGGCAAAAAAATATCTCAGTACTTATGGCAAGATATTAATGAGCTTTAGCAGTTTGAGCGGAGATATTGAATTTTTGATGAAACACTATGAGTATCGTTTTGAAAAACTTGCTGAAAAACGTATCTTTTTTGAGGTTTTGTATGTGTACCTTCTTAAATGATGTAATGGTTAAAGGCCCAACTAAATCCAGATCCATAACCTGTCATGAGGATGTGATCTCCCCCTTTAAGTGCGTTTGGCCCATTTAAAATCTCTATTAGCCCTGGCCCCTGAGATGCTGTTGAGTTATTTCCATGGTTTCCTATGGTAATGACAAATTTTTCGAGAATTTCTGTTGCCTTTAGTCCCGTTTCAGGATATCTTTTTTCTACCTTTTCTGCTGTTCCTTCAAATATTCTTCTATTTGCCTGATGTGCAATTACTTTTTTTATCTCTTTGAAATTTATTCCTTCTCTATTTAATTTTTTGTCTTGTTGGAATGTGACGATAAGGTCGACTAAAATTCTTTCTACTTCTTTGTATACGGCTTTTCCGTTCATTACTAATGTTGGAGATACTATTTTTCCTTTGTAGAGCGACTTTCTTTCTTTGACAGGAGAACAGATAATATTTCCTTGTTTTCCGTCTCCGTGTAATCTATGACCGTAAAATCCAGGTTCTTCTGATGCATCTAGGATATATGCTGTTGCTCCATCGCTAAGAAGAACGCACGTTGATCTGTCTGAAAAATCCGTAACGTCTGATAGTTTATCTGTGCCCACAACGAGAATTCTTTCATATTCTTCACTTCTTATGAGACTGTCTGCCATCGCAAGTGCGTAATTCACGCCGGTGCACCC
>CAYIBE010000102.1:0-3146 GCA_964361555.1 Candidatus Woesearchaeota archaeon
ATATTGAGAGAATTAATCGTTTTTGTGATGATAAGGAAACGATTGTTGTTCCTGGGAAGGTTTTGGGTGTTGGTGCATTGGATAAGTCATTAACTGTTGCTGCTTTCTCTTTTTCAGAAAGTGCTTCTCAGAAGATTAATCAGAAAGGAAAAACTTTGATGATAGAAGAATTAATAAAGATGAATCCAAAAGGATCAAAAGTGAGGATTATTGGATAACATGAACCATACTGCGCAAGAAAAAAAGCCTTTGCCACGTATTAATATTGGCGCGAGAGGAGTGTTGCACACCGGGAGGCTCTCCCTTGAGCAGACAATTTTACTTAATAGCGCTGAAATACCAATAATCGTGCGAGGACAGCATTGTATTCTGGAATCTACATGTGGTAGTATGGATTCTTATAGAGGTACTGTTATTAGAAATAATGGAAAAAGAGTGTATGTCAAAGTTACGCATAAATATATTGGTGACAAAAGAAATGATTATTGACGCAAAAGATATGATTGCTGGACGTATTGCTACTGTAGCTGCTAAAACTGCTATTTTAGGAGAGGATGTTGTTATTATTAATTCTGAGTTGGCAGTTATTACTGGGACTAAAAAAAGAACTTTAGAAAAATATCAGGCACAAGAAAATAGGGGAGAGCCTTTCCACGGTCCTTTTTTACCGAAAACTCCTGATCGATTTTTAAAACGACTCATTCGCGGCATGTTAACGTATAAAAAAGGAAAGGGACGTGATGCTTTTAAACGAATTACCTGTTATCGTGGTGTACCTGAAGCGTTTAAAGGAAAAGAGATTACTCGCATAGAAAAAGCACATGTGAGCAGAATACAACATTTAAAATATGTTACGATTAACGAAATTTGCCAATATATTAAACAACAATGAAAATCATTCATACCTCTGGAAAAAGAAAATCTGCAATAGCGCGAGCAACACTCACAGAAGGAAGTGGGATTATTCGTGTTAATTCTAAAAATTTAGAAATTTATGAACCGAAAATGTATAAACTGAAAATCATGGAACCTTTAATGCTTGCGCAGGAAACTGCTAAGAAGGTTAATATTTCTGTCGATGTTATTGGTGGAGGTCAATCTTCACAAAGCGATGCGGTACGACTTGCTATTGGCAAGGCACTTGTGCAGTATCAATCTTCTTTGAAAAAAGTTTTTTTACAGTATGATCGTTCCCTTATCGTTGCCGATATTAGACGACGAGAAGCTTACAAACCGAATGATTCTAAGGCACGGGCTAAACGCCAGAAGTCGTATCGATAAGATAACAAAATTACCTTTTTCTTTTATTGATAAAAAATTGTGGACTATAATGGAATCTCAGCCTGACTTTATTTTTCATACATCTGCCAGTTATTTATTTTGATAAATTGTTTTAATTCTTTATTTGATGTTGATAATGGAGGCAACCATTCTCCCTTGTATGTTCTTTTCCATACCTCTTTTTCTGCAGGAGACAAAAACTCATACTTGTACAAGCTCACTCTTATAAATTGTGGTGGTTTTTCCTGGAATGGATTTTTTTCAATTAGCGTTATTGTTTCTGGATCGTTATGTAGTAATTTCCATACTAAGTGAATTACCCAGGGATATTGTTGGGGTGTTGACATGGCAGCAAACCATATTTGCCAATCGATTCTTGGTTGATATGGCGCGATAAATGGCAAGGTTCGTGAAATATTTCCTGGTTTTGCTTTAAATTCATATTCTTTCCATTCTGTTGTTTGATCAATGTATTCGTCTGTTGTTCCTTCCACTATTAATTCTAATCGTTCTTTTCCTACTGAACCGAATGCGCCATACGTATTAACAAGATGAAGTCTGTTGAATGATGTATTCATTATTTGTGATGGCCCTATTAAATTAAGAATGACTGAAATACTAAGTAAAGAAATTATGATGAATAGTATTAGTGTGATAATTACTTGCGCTTTACTTTTTTTTGCATGCGTAGCAGCATATTCTGCTTTTTTTATTATTGATTTTGGTAGTATTTTTTTAAAAAACGTATCATCAAAACATCCAATAACGGCTACGAGTGTGATCCAGTTGAGGAATGATAAATTTCCGCTTATTATTAACACTATTTGAAAAGACGCAAGTATGATACCTGCAACGATGCGCCATCTTCTTGACCAGAACACAAAAAAAGGAACAATAAGCTCTACAAAATGATTCCAAAGTACCCCTATCTTATGGATACTCTGAGGTAAAAAATGTATATACTGACTTATTGGATTAGGAATTGGTTGTGTTTCGTAATGATAGAATAAACATGTTAACTCTTTCCAGCACGCATCTCCTCGTAATTTAATTAATCCTGCACCAAGATAAATTCTCAGCGTGAGCCAACGTAATAGCCAGATTATCTGGAGAGGTGGTGGAGATTTTGGAAATGGTCTTCCATCGAGGAATGGAACAAAAAATATTGCTAAAAATCCCGTTTCTAGTAATTGGATTTCCCATCCATAACCATACCACAGTTGACCTATGTGCACAAATGATAAATATAGAAACCAAAGTATACTCATGAGTGGTGCATTTGCAAAACCGACAATAACAAGAAGAGAGAGAAAAACGCCTAACCATGCGCAGAAAAGAAGCGCGTTATCAGAAAGATGAATCCAAAATAGCGTTGGCCACGCAATAAATGCGTTTATCGAAGATGTATGGTGAGAACCAATACTCTCAAGAAGATTTTTTGCTGGCAATAAGCCCTTTTCACCAACTAGTGGAACGACTTGAAGTGCTAGAGAGAGAAACGCGATGCCGTAAACAAAACCTAATAAACGTAAGAAAACAAAACGTGTTAGCCAGTAGTTTGATGATTTAGATACGAGATGATGATAGAGTGACTTTAACATTCATAATTCACTACGTAGAAAAAGATTATAATCTTTTCTAGAATTCATAACTTGGTATCTCGATAACTGGTTCTGTGTATTGAGACGGATTATTGATAATATCTATTACTTTACGCGCAATGTCCTGCGGACGTAAGATCTTTGAATAAAAACTATCTAATGAACCCTCTTTGTTTTGAATTAGTTTCACTAGTTCTTTATTTTCTTCGATAGCTTTTCTTAATAATGGCGTATCAATATTTCCTGGAGCTAGAGCAAATGCCC
>CAYIBE010000103.1:0-1964 GCA_964361555.1 Candidatus Woesearchaeota archaeon
TAAACCGAGGTATTTGTATTGTTTGAGTGAATGAGAATTTTCTTTTTTAGGATTGTCTTTTTCCACAAGATAAAGAAAACTTATCCCTTTAAATAACTATTTTTTAGCTCTTCTTTAATGTAATAATCCTTTATCAAAGGAATGTTTATAAATAACTTTTATTATTCTTTGCATATGAACTTACAAAAAAGACTTGAGTTAATTAAAAGGAATACTCAGGAAATTGTTACAGAAGAAGAGCTTACCAATCTTCTACATAAAAAAAAGGAACCATCTGTTTACTTAGGAACAGCTGTATCGGGAAAACCCCATATCGGTTATTTTGTTTGGGTTTTGAAACTTGCTGATTTTTTAAAAGCGGGATTTAAGGTTACGTTGTTATTGGCAGATCTTCATGGCGCTCTCGATAATACACCATGGGAGTTATTGGAAAAACGCTATTTTTTTTATAAGAAAGTAATTCCTCTTATGTTTCAATCTATTGGTGCAGATATTAAGAATTTTACCATCATTAAAGGATCTGACTTTCAATTACAAAAAGACTATATTTTAGATGTTCTAAAAACAGCTACTTTTGCTACTGTTAATGATTGTAAACGAGCAGCTTCTGAAGTTGTTAAATTTGGCGATAATCCAAAACTCTCTGGCTTAATCTATCCCATCATGCAGTCTCTTGATGAAGTTTATTTAGATGTTGATGTTCAGTATGGTGGTGTTGATCAACGAAAGATTCTTATGTTTGCACGAGAAAATCTTCCTAAAGTCGGTTATCAGCCACGCATTGAGATTATGACCCCCATGATTCCTGGTCTGGAAGGAGGAAAGATGAGTGCGTCTATCGAAACAAGCAAAATTGATTTGCTGGATGATGAAAAAACTGTTTTTGAAAAAATTAAAAAAGCATATTGTGTTGCTGGAGAAGTTGAAGGTAATGGCATACTTGCCTTTTTGAAACATGTTGTGATGGTTATTAAATCTGATAATGAAGAAACGTTTATTGTACCGAGAGATACAAAATATGGAGGCAATTTAACTTTTCGTACTTATCCGGAAGTTGAGGAAGCATTTATGAAAGAGAGATTACATCCTATGGATCTTAAACATGCCATTGCTTTGGAAATAAATTCTTTGCTCGAACCTATTAGAAAAAAGAAAACTGAGCTTTTTCAGATCGTGAAAGAGGCATATCCACTTCATCTATAAGAACATGAAACACTTTTTGCTGCAACACCATCTCAAGAATACATTCATTACGATTGGAATTCTTCTTTGTTTATTTATTGTTTTTTTCGTTATCTATACCTTTTTTGGACGTTGATTTTTATGAAATTTGTTGCTGTTCCTTATTCTCGAGGAAGTCTTGGGAAGAATGAAGGATGCGAGAAAGCTCCTCTTTTTCTTTTGAGTCATTATCCTCATGTGCGTGTTTCTATTGATCCTGCTCATTTTGATTCAACGATGGAGCAGATTTCTCGTGCCGATGGTGATTTTTTCGTTGGCGGAGATCATAGTATTACTTACGGTAGCTTTAAGGGGTTTGCTCAGAAGTTTAAGAATCCAGGCATTCTTATTTTTGATGCACACCCCGACCTTGAAGAATATACGGAAAGTGTGACACATGAGGATTATTTACGAAAACTTATTGAAGAAAAAATTGTAAAGAAGCATAATGTTATCTTGATCGGGGTTCGGGCAGTTTCTGATAATGAACGTACTTATATGGCAGGCATGCAGGTCTATTCTATGGATGTTCTTTTTCGAAATGAAGAATCTGTTTGCGATATGATCATGGAGTATGCTCGCTCTTTTGATGGGTTGTATGTAAGTATTGACATTGATGTTTTGGATCCCGCTTTTGCACCCGGAACTGGGTATTTGGAGCCCGGAGGGATGGATTTACCCCAACTCCTTTATTTTTTGAAAAGAATTACCCATTTAACGAATTTACGAAGAATTGACCTTGT
>CAYIBE010000103.1:2064-3132 GCA_964361555.1 Candidatus Woesearchaeota archaeon
CGGAAAAGAACTTTTTGGATGAAGAATACGCTTATACCTCTCGATATTATTTTTATTTCTGAAAATTTTACTATTATTCATATTGTTGAAGCAGAACCATGCACACGCGAACCCTGTTCGCTTTATGAATCTCAGGGAAATGCTCAATATGTTCTTGAGGTTAACAGAGGGTTTAGCAAGCAACATGCTATTGATATAGGAGATACTGTTCGACTCGTATGAGGTGCTTTATTGGTATTCCGCTGCCTGTAGAAATTCGAGATTATCTTTTTACTTTGCAATCAACTATTGGCCAGCATCATGCGAAAATTCATTGGATAGCTAAGAAAAATTTACATATCACATTAAAATTTTTAGGTTATCCTGATGAGGAAACACTACGACTTACACGAACTGTTTTACGTTCTCTTAAACAAAATTCATTTACTGTTGACTTACATTCTCTTGGTTGTTTTCCCTCTTTCGAAAAACCACGCGTTATCTGGGTTGATCTTTCTCCTCAAAAAGAGCTTATGGAACTTCATGGTGATATTGAGCTAGGACTAGGGTCTCTTTTTCTGAGAGATGAGCGTTTTGCTGTTCACTTAACCCTTGGTAGAGTTAAGCTTATCGTGAACAATCGTCTATTTCTTGACTTTTTAAATAATATTCATCTCAAAAAGTGCTCTTTTTCTATTACTGAATTTTGCTTAATTCAGAGTGTTTTGAGTAAAGACGGACCTCGTTATCAGGTATTGGAAACTTATCCTCTGCAATCATAATCTATATAAACTGTTTTACCTTCTCATTTTTATTTAGTTATTATTTAAGGAGGTTAAAATGGCAGGCACTTGCGGTATGTATATTTGTAAGAAATGCGGTGTTGTCAATATCATCTTTGGAATTTTGCTGCTTTTGGCCGGACTCGGTGTTTGGGATGGTCCAATGTGGTGGAATGGATGGACAATTATTGGCGTTTATCTTGCACTTTGGGGTCTTATGGCTAGCGCAGGAAAAGAACACTAAGAGTATTTCGCGTTAATTATTTTTTTTATTTCTTCTGCTTTCTTTTTTCCTATTCCTTCTACT
>CAYIBE010000104.1:0-3109 GCA_964361555.1 Candidatus Woesearchaeota archaeon
CAATAAGGACAAAAGAAAAAGAGCATGGAGAAGGAACAAACATCTCGACAAAAATTGTCGGAAAAATACCGAAAGAAGGGGCAGCGATTGTACAAATTGACGATGTATTCACAACAGGGGCGACAAAATACGAAGAAAGAAAAAAACTCGAAAACATAGGAAAATTTACGTATCCGTTACTTATTGTTGGCATCGATAGACAAGAAAAAGATGAACATGGCCAAGATCCTATAGAAGAATATAAAAAAACAACAGGAACAAAAGTTCTCTCTGTAGTAACAGCAACACAAGTATATGAAGTATTAAAACATCAACAGCTAGTGAAAACGGAAGGAATAGAAACCATCATTGATCATTTAATGGAATACGGAACAGCAAAAGCAAGAGAAGAAATAGAAAGAATAAAAGAGAGGTATTCGGATAGATAGTGTAGTTCGCTTTGAAAATACCAACCATAATGAACAGAATCTATATCATCCATAGATGGGATGGAAGTCCTCAAGAACCAATGTATCAATGGTTAAAGAAAGAGTTCAAGAAGGAAGGATATGAGGTGCTAATTCCAGCAATGCCAAACGCTTCAGAGCCAGAAATTAAGACCTGGGTTTCACATATAAAAAAGATAGTTGGTACTGTAAGTAAAGAAACATATTTCATAGGTCACAGCATAGGATGTCAGTCAATCTTGAGATATATGGAAACTCTCGATCCACATACAAAAATTGGCGGGGTTATTTTTATCGCTCCATGGATGAGCTTAGATGAAAACACCATCAAAGAAGAAGGAGAAGAAGTAAAACGCATAGCAAAACCGTGGATGGAAACGCCAATTAATTGGAAGAAAGTAAGAACGCATACAAGCAAATTCGTGTGTATTTTTTCAGACAATGATCCGTATGTTCCATTATCAAATAAAACACTTTTTGAAAAAGAGCTCCGTGCAAAAATAATCATGGAACATAACAAAGGGCATTTCACAGTAAGTGATAATATTAAAGAAAATCAAACAGCAGTAAACGAATTGTTAATTCTATCAAAAAATTAATCACGACTATTCAAAACAGACGAAATATCGCAAATAGACTGAACAATATAATGTGGAGAAGCACGTTGGAGCATATCCAAAGTATGATAAGCATAGCGTTCATCTGCAACAGCAACAGAAATAATACCATGATCATGAGCGAGTTGTATATCGATAGTGGTATCTCCCAGATAAAAGACACGATCTGAAGGATATGATTCAAGAAATCCTTCAAGAACACGATTAGGAAAATTCTTATTCATACTACCATAAACATCTATTTCTTTTGGGTATCCATAATCAACAACTTCTTGTTGCAAAATCTGGCTAGGATGTGAGCTAAAAAGAGCAACACGAATATTCCTCTTTAGAAGAGTCTCGATTGTAGAGAGAGCATGTGGAATAGGAGTAGGATGCCCATAGTCGCGAAACCAAACGTGAAAACGTGAAAATGCTTCTTCAGGATCTGAAATACCTTGTTTTTTATAAAAATCAAAGACAGAACCTTCCATAAGAGTACGTAATTCATCTAACGTTATTTTTTTCTTTCCGTAATGTTTCAAAACAGCATTAACACCTTGATGAACAAAATCGCGATCATAACTCAGTACACCTGACCAATCGCAAATAACAAGAGTTTGTTGCATAAAAATAAGATCAAAGAGATCATTTATAAAATAATAGAAAATCGCAAGAAGAATATAGAAAATAGAGATTGAAAACATTGTTTACACGACAACCGCTCACAGGATATTTAAATGGAAAAGATAGAAAAATGTAGCGGAGACTGGATTTGAACCAGTGACCTCAACCCGAAATTTTCTTTGGGTGTCTCGAACAGTTTATGAGCCCCTTTCGCAGACTTAAGCTGTAACGAACACTCCTAACTGTTCTACTCCGCTAATTTTTAAGAACCTGACGTCGTTTTTAAGCCTTCCTATCCTCTCAGGTAGTTGAGCAAGTGGAAAAGTGGCTATCGAAAAAAATACACTAATTTCAATAAGAAAACATATAAAGAAAAAGAACACGTAAAGATCATGAAATTCAAAATAAACGGAACAAATCTTCCAACAGTAGATGTCTACCTCGAAGACAGAGAAACAATATTTACAGAAGCCGGCGGAATGGCCTGGATGTCGTCAAATATTACGATGGAAACGAGCACGAGAGGTGGCGTCATGAAAGGTCTCGGACGGATGTTTGCCGGAGAATCATTATTTTTAGTTCATTACACATCAAAAGGAAACGGAAAGATAACCTTCGCATCAGAATTTCCTGGAAAAATCATCTCATTAAAATTAGAGAGAGGACAAGAAATTATTTTTCAAAAAGATTCGTTGCTCTGTGCAGAAAATTCGGTAAATATAGATATTCATCTAAGAAAAAAAATTGGTACTGGTCTATTTGGAGGTGAAGGATTCATTTTACAAAAAGCAACAGGACCAGGTCACATTTTCTTTGAAATTGACGGCGACGTTTCTGAACTCACACTAAAAAAAGGCGAACTTCTCAAAGTCGACACAGGCCATATTGCACTGTATGAACCTACAGTAGAATACGATATCATGATGGTGAAAGGCGTAAAAAATGTGCTCTTCGGCGGCGAAGGATTATTTTTCGCAACACTCAAAGGACCCGGAACAATCTGGTTACAAAGCATGCCGATACGAAAACTTGCACGAAAAATGTTGCAGTACCTACCAATCACTTCCGGTGGTGGAGGAAAACGTTCTGGCATCAACTTGGGCGATTTCTTAGGACGCGAATAGCTCAAAAATGTATGCCTCACTTGAAGGAACCTTATGAAAAATAAGATGAATTGCATCATTATTCATGGTTGTCCTTCAGATAAAGAAAAAGCAATGAAACCAGAAACAAGAACGTACGACAAACACTGGATGCCCTGGACAAAAAAAGAATTACAAAAAAGAGGAATAAAAACAGAAACACCTTTAATGCCAGAACCGTGGAAACCAAACTATGAGAAGTTCAAAAAAACATTTGAAAAACAAAACGTTTCTGAAAAGACAATACTAATAGGACATAGCTGTGGATGTGCATTTTTAGTTCAATATTTAGGAGAAA
>CAYIBE010000105.1:0-3094 GCA_964361555.1 Candidatus Woesearchaeota archaeon
AGAATTTATTAGAAGAATGCACCAGATGGTTTTGGCGAAAATATATCAAAAATAAGATGAACATTCTTCCAAATCTCGAAATCATAGATCTCGCATTAAAATATAAAGATAATCTTATCATAGGTGATCTCCATCTCGGGCTTGAAGAATCATTAATCAAACAGGGGTTTCTTATTCCATTCTCGCAACTAAAAAAAACAATAAAGAGATTAGAAAAAATTATCAAAAAAACAAAACCAAAAACAATTATTATCAACGGGGATCTCAAAGATGAGTTTTCCAGAATCTCACGACAAGAATGGAATGAAGTTTCTCAATTTATAGATTTTTTACAAAAGTGTTCAAAAGTTATCTTCATCAAAGGAAATCATGATACGATATTGGAACCAATAGCAAAAAAGAAAAATATCGAAATAAAACAAAAAATAGATATCGACACGATAACCATCGTTCACGGAGATAAACTTTTTAAAGATCTAAAAAAAACAGTTATTATAAGTCATGAACATCCAGCAATCTCCTTTAAAGAACGTCCAGATGAAAAATATAAGTGTTTTCTTCGAGGAAAATATAAATCCCACAATTTGATCGTACTCCCTTCTTTTAATCTTCTTCTTCCAGGTTCAGATATCACAAAAGAAGAGCATCATTCTCCCTATATTAAAAATATCTCCAATTTCAAAGTATTCGTTATACAAGATAAGATATACGATTTTGGAAAGGTGAAGGATATACTATAACAAAGTACTAAACAAACTATTTATATAATCTCGTATATCAACATTATTATGGCAATTCAATTTGTAGGACAAAAAAATCTGACAGAAAGAGAGGATGTTGACCTCAGAAGAATTTGTAAACGTTGTCTTCCAAAGATAGAGAGAGCATCCAAAAAAGCAAAAGTAACTTTTGTAATTAAAAAGCAAGAAAAAGAAGGCGCAAAACCACGATTTATTCTTGCAGCAACAATAAATGACCCACCTTTAATAATTAAAGCAAAATCAGAAGATTGGACAATAACAACAGCAGCACATCAAATTTTTGATAAACTAGAAACAGAGTTAACAAAAAAAGAGATAAAGAAACGTCAAAAAACAGTAACAGTTTAAGATTTTTTCCAGAGAACAATAATTCCAAGAAGTAACACAACAATAATCAATCCGGCCAAAAGAAGACCTCGCGTTCCTTGCTGAACAGATTCAACAACATCTTCTTCTGAAAGAGAAGTATCTTCTTGATCAGGCAAAATAATCTCTTCTTCAGTAATCTCTCCATCATTATTAAGATCTGGAATAGTCTCGGTAAAACAGGCAGCATTACTACACTCTGAGCCGCACACACACTTTTTACAAGAGTAGGTAACCTCAATACTAGCGGAATCAGAACGCAAACGAATAAGTTCAATATACGCATCATTAATAGATCGTGCAGTATCTTCAGAAACAATACCTTTAACACCATTCACACAAAAAATAGCACTATCATATCTACTATCGGCGCGCACAAACGTAATATTTCTATTCTCAAGAAGATAACTTTCACCAATACTAAGGGTGGCTTTTTCTCCAGCAAAAACAAAAGGAACGTACAAGAGAATAAGTAAAAAGATAATTTGTTTCATAATAAATCCTTGTTTTTAAATTTTTTAATGGTTTCTACAAAGGTTTTTATATACTTATTGTTAGTAATAACTGATGAAACAAGTTATTCTCGTTAGAAATGATCTCAAGATGTCAAAAGGAAAAATGTCAACGCAAGTAGCTCATGCCGCAGTAGAGGCAGTTCTCAAGTCACCAAAAGCAAAAGTAGAAGAATGGAGAAAAGAAGGCATGAAAAAAATTGTGGTAAAAGTTGAATCAGAAAAAGAGCTGTTTCTCTGTCAAAATCAAGCAAAAAAAACAAAGATAATAACTGCCCTAATTAAAGATGCAGGAAAAACGTTCTTTAAAGAACCAACAATAACCTGTCTAGCAATAGGTCCAGATGATTCTAAAAAAATTGATAAAATTACAGGCAATTTAAAACTTATTAATTAATTACTTTATAGTAGTATAAATAGGAACATTTATATAGGAAAAAAACAACGAAAACAGATGGAATCTTTACAAGGAATAGATGAACTGTATCGTTCACTCCATGATGCTCGACAAACACGAAATGCAATGCAATTTGGAAAAACTCTCGAATTATTAGCGCAACAAGGAATATCAATTGCTGATGATTCTCTTGATGAAGAACTCTGGGAGAAATATATTGCTGAACTAACGCAGATGGATGAAAAATATAGAGATGTTCTTACAGGGAGAACAAAAAAAGTGGCTCTCCGTCCATGGGAAGATGGAAGAACACCGTCAACACGAGATGGTTACAGACATGCTCTAAGTCAATACCATAGAGAAAACGGAATTTCTCTTCCAAGAAATTTCTCTAACATGAAACTAGCACAATTAGAAGGAATGTATCACGGAATTTTAAGAAGTCAGAAACTAAATAACGCAAGATAGTAGTATTAATCTTATTAGAGAAAAATATTTAAGTCGCATCTCTAAACTAATAAGAATGTCAATAGATGAAGTAATTGAGAAAACAACAATAAATTTCTCTCGCGCGTTAACATTAAGTCAAGCAGAAAAATTAATGTTTTATATAGCAGAACGATTGCCAGGAGATGTTAACTATAGCTGCACGTATATTAGATCCGTATCTGCAAGTGAACCTGCTGGCCCAACAGTAAGGCTTAATGGAACAGTCAACATGGCAGGCACAATCTCTAGTAAAACTCTAACAGCATTTGATTCTTTCCAATGTAACCCAGATCAGAAGAATACATCAAAATTCAGTGCAATAGTATTCTATCAAGTACCAGGATGGGATTTATATGAATACCGAGAAGAAGTAAGGCAACTGTGGGATGATGTACGGAAGCTAGTAAAAGAGTACAACGCCAAGATAGAGTAGGAATAGGGTCAACAAAAAACTTATAAAGAAGAATAGAAACAATAATAATCGTGGGCGACCATAGCTACGGTGTTCACCGGAACTCGTTTCGATCTCCGAAGTTAAGACCGTACACGTTCCAAGCTGTACTGCGCTC
>CAYIBE010000106.1:0-3086 GCA_964361555.1 Candidatus Woesearchaeota archaeon
GATTATCTTTGAAATAAACAAGGAAATTGTGAAAATCTCTACCACCAGCTCCAAGAATAATAACGCGATAAGATTTATCTTTCAAAAAGGTTCACCTCTTAATTATATTAAATTAAGAACTTAAAAAACTATCTCTTCTGAATTAAACAAATCAACTAACTCAAAGCAAAAATAGAAGAAGATTATACCTGATTTAAAGACCGTCAGGGTTGACAACAAGGAACGATATGTCCGCAGCGAAAACAAATCCATTTCGCTTTACGTGATTCCATCTCATTCGCACATCGTTCACAGATCATTCCCATTTTCTTCTTTAAGAAGTGCAATGAGTTCTAGTTTCAATTTCGGTAAGTCTTTAATAACGATTTCCCACACAAGATCTAAATCAACACTAAAGTACGCATGAATGAGAACATCACGCGTCCCTGTAATATTCCTCCATTTGATATATGCATATTTTTTCTTAAAAGAAGGAGAAACGTTTTTTGCGGCTTCACCGATAACTTCAATTCTTCGCAGAGTAGCATCAACAATATCCTTATTCTTTTTAAAGGTGTCAATAGTAAGAGATTTAATAGAGTGTTCAATGTCCGTAACAGCATTGAGAATGTGCTGTAGGTAAATAGTATCGTCCCTTTTCATAAAATTTTCTTTTCTTCACGTAATATTCTCTCTTTCAAAAGAGGATGGAGTGATTTATAGGTTAACAAGTCAACTTTTTTCTTTAAAATATCTTCCAACTCAAATTTTAAACCAACAAAATCAAACAAACTCTTTTTTCCTTTAAATTCTACGATGAGATCAATATCACTGTGTTTCTTTGCTTCTCCTCGCGCATATGATCCAAACAGCCCAGCTCTCACTACGTCATTATTCTTCAATATTCGCTTAATCGTAGATATTAGCCTATCCATAGTTATTCTAGAAATACTACCCATTTCTAACAATTTAAACCTTTCGTGGTTGTGATCGTACATAGTTTACACAAATAGGCACATAAAGTAAAAAAATTAGTAATTTTTAAAATTATATGTCTAAGAAACGTTCATATCGAATAGTCTTCTAAACCGCAGGAAACGTTTTCCATCAGTGACTTCACAGCATAACCGGTTAAGTTCCGTATCTTACTTTGTTTAGTAGACATCATATGAGTGAATCTTCCGTCATTCACCCAAGTAGCACATTTCTCTGCAGATTCACACATGTCAAATCCCAATCTCTCAAAAGAATAGGATAAATACACATAAGGAAAACCAATAAACGCTTTTAATTTGTTTATACTAAAAATAAATTTTTTATGTGCAGCTTCTATAACATCAGCAAGGTCACAAATATATCTGCCGACATGTCCTCGTTCCCATGATGAAAAAGGGAAGAGACTCATAAATTTTTCAACATCTGAAGAAGCATCAAAGGGTTTGTCAGCACCGTACTCTTCTAAAAATTTAGTCTCTATATTTAATAAAGTGGTTCTATAACACTCAGCATGAAGAAGTGTATGAAGAGATGATGTCATAAAGTAATTGTCGTACCCGCTTTTCCTTTTAAAGCTTTCTCGACGTTAGAAGGAGACGTAATAATCACCTTTTTTCCACCATGATGAAGAAAATCAAGAGCTGCCTCTATCTTCGGTCCCATGCTTCCAGGGGGAAATTGTCCTTCTTTAAGATAGTTCAATGCTTCTTCAGCAGTTAAATGAAATAAATCCCGTTGTTCAATCTTATTATAATTCAAAGAAACCTGATGAACTCCCGTAAGAATAAGAAAGAGGGAAGCATGAATACTTTTTGCTAAACAAGCACTTGCAAGATCTTTATCAATCACAGCTTCAACACCAACAAACTTTCCCCGTGACTGATACACAGGAATTCCACCACCACCAACAGCAATAACAATGCAGTCATGAATAACTTTTTGAATAACTTCTTCTTCAATAATTCGTAAAGGCTTCGGCGAAGGAACAACACGCCTGTATCCTCTGCCAGAATCTTCAACAACATCATATCCTTTCTGCACAAGCTGAGCTGCCTCTTTTAGCGTATAAAAACTCCCAATAGGTTTACTTGGTTTTTTAAAAGAAGGGTCTTTTTTATCAACAAGAACCTGAGTTAACAAAGTAAGAACGGGGATCTTAAGTTTTTTTCTTCGAAGTTCATTCATAATGCCTTGTTCAATCAGATAACCAATTTCACCCTGTGTTTCCGCATCAAGAATATCAAGAGGCGTTACAGGAACGCGTCCTCGCGCTATTTCATTCTGAAGAAGTAATTCGCCAACTTGAAATCCGTTTCCAAAAGTAATCGCGGCAGCATAAGTACGAAATAATCCAGAAATATGATAAATAGCTTGTCGAATAGTCTTATATTGATTTCTAAGATCACCATTACCTTTTTTTGTAATAAGGGCGTTACCGCCAAGAGCAACAACAACAACTTCTTTTCTCATCAACATCAAAAAGAGGATCAATCATTTATTAACTATTTTAATCATTCAAGAATAGGAACGTTTATATAGAAGCGCGTTATTCTTCTAGACAACATGATGAGCAGGATAAAACCGAGTGTCATGATCTTGTTTTTCGTATTCTTATTATTCATAGTAGGTTGCAATTCAGGAGATAATCTCACAGGACAAGTAGTAAAAGAAGTGTCCTCATTACAAATTGGCATCCTTCTTCCAACAGATGCAGAAGAGATAGAGAGAGGAATTACGATAGCAAATCGCGATCTTCATCTTTCACTTATATCTCAGAAAATGGAATGCACAACAGACACACAAGAAATAACTGATTTTATTAAAAAAAATAACATAGAAATTCTCATCAATGCTCTCTGTGCAGAAAAAAGAATGGAAATAGAAGAGATAATACAGAAAGAAGAAAAAATGATTATTACACTGACAGAAACAGATGAACAATTAAATCCACAAACTATTTTTGAAAAGCAATTCTCATATCAATACACAAAGGAATATGGCGAAGAACCAACAAAAAGTGCTGCAGAAATATACAAAACAATTCTTGCAATAAACTATGCACAAGAGAATAGCGACGGAACTATTCAAGAAATAAAAAGCGCATTCAAAAA
>CAYIBE010000107.1:0-3079 GCA_964361555.1 Candidatus Woesearchaeota archaeon
AATTGCTACAATTCTTCAAGGTTTTGGAAAAAAAGTTGTTGCTATCCGGCACCCTATGCCTTATGGTAATTTGGTAAAACAACGATGTCAACGTTTTGCTATTTATACTGATTTAGAAAAACAACAGGTAACAATTGAAGAACGAGAAGAGTATGAACCATGGATCGAACGTGGAATTGTTGTATATGCTGGTGTTGATTATGAAATGATTCTTAGAAAAGCTGAAAGAGAAGCAGATGTGATATTATGGGATGGAGGAAATAACGATTTTTCCTTCTATGAAAGCGCTTTAAATATTGTTGTAGTTGACCCACTACGACCTGGACATGAACTTACTTATTATCCTGGATTTGTGAACTTTCTTCTTGCTGACGTTATTGTAATTAATAAAATGGATAGTGCTGAACGATTGGACGTAGCTACAATACAAAAACACATTCAAAAGTATAATCCTGGTGCTAAAGTTGTTACTGCGCGTTCACCTCTTGGCATTGAACATCCTGAAATTATAAAACATAAGCGCGTTCTCGTTATTGAAGACGGACCAACATTGACTCATGGAGGTATGAATCTTGGTGCAGGAATGGTTGCTGCGAAAAGGTGCAAAGCGGGAACTATTGTCGATGCGCAACATTATGCTGTTGGCTCTCTTGTTGAGGTTTATAAACAGTATCCACACTTAAAAAAAATACTTCCTGCTATGGGATATAGTAAAAAACAGGTATTGGAACTTCAACAAACAATTAATAAAACTCCCTGCGATGTGGTTATTGATGGAAGTCCTGTAAATATTTCACGCTTAATTCGCGTCAATAAACCAGTAGTTAATGTTCGTTATGAGCTTGAGGATTTTGGTAAACTTCGCTTACGCGTTGTGCTGAATGATTTTCTTAAAAATTAAATAATCAGTAGAAAGTATTAAAAACCAAGCATTGTCGGCATGTTGATGGATTATCATCATCGTTGGGGATATGTATTTTTGGCTTTTGATTCGTTCATTACCTTTGATGAACGTATTTATCTTGCTCGTGAAGCTATTGAGATGAAACTTAATGGAATTTCAACACGAGATATTAAGAGAGATGGTTATGAAGGAAAATTGTACGAAAAAGGAGGATATCAAACGCTTGGGACGTTTAGCGGACAGTGTTTTGAAGCAGAATTAGAAACTGATCGTGGGAAATCTAATCTTTCTTTTTTGGTAACGGAACATATTCGCGCCACCTTAAACTAACCAAACATTTATATCAACTTGTTTCTTTCATTTTTTATGGTTCATCACAGTTATAGTCTTCACCATTTTCATAAAGGGAATAGAAAATCTCATAAAGAAACTCGTTTGAAGAGATTTGTTGATACTTTTGTTTATTTTATTGCGCTTGTTGGTCCTGTGATGACTATTCCGCAAGTAGCAAAGATCTGGATTGAACAAAACGCTGCTGGTGTTTCTTTGATTTCGTGGAGCACATATCTGGTTACTTCTACGTTTTGGCTCATTTATGGTATTGTACATAAAGAAAAACCTATTATTTTTTCAAATATTGTTTGGATTTTTTTAAATGTTGTTATTGTTCTTGGAACGATTTATTACGGTTAGTTTTTTAACTCTCCATATCGAAAACAGGTCATGAGATGATCATTCACAATCCCTACTGCTTGAAGATGCGCATATATTACTGTTGATCCTACGAATTTAAATCCTCTTTTTTTTAGATCGTCACTTACCTGATCTGATAACAGTGTTTTTGGAGGAAGTTCTTTTATTGTTTTCCATTTATTCGTTACTGGTTTATTGTTAACAAAATGCCAAAGGTAATTATCAAAGCTTTTCCATTCTTTTTGTATATCGAGAAATTTTTTTGCATTGTTTATTGAAGACTCTATTTTTAATCTGTTTCTGATAATTCCTTCGTTCTGCAACAGTTTTTTTATTGTTTTTTCATCGTAACGAGCAACGAGACGAGGATTGAATTGTGAAAAGGCCTTACGATAATTCTCTCTTTTGTTTAATACTGTTTTCCAACTGAGCCCTGCTTGAGCTGCTTCAAGAATGAGAAATTCGAAATGTTTTCTATCGTCGTGATTAGGAACACCCCACTCTTTATCGTGATACTTCATCATGAGGTCATCATTTTCACACCACGAACAGCGTATTTTTTCCATGATTATGATATGACCGTTACCTTTTTAAGTATTCTTGTCTTTATTTTTTTATGAAAGATCTCATTAAACTTGAAGGGTATTCTGAAAAAGAAATTTTGGATTTTCTTAAACTCGCTTCTCAGATTAAAAAAGATCCTCACGAGTATACGGAGAAATTGAAAGGAAAGGTACTTGTTATGCTGTTTGCTAAGCCGTCTTTACGCACGCATCTATCATTTGACGTTGCTATGCATAAACTTGGAGGACATGCTATTTACTATAATCTTGAAAACTCTCCTTTAGGAAAAAAAGAGTCGATTAAAGATGGTGCTCATGTCATGTCACGATACGTTGATGTGATCATGGCACGATTATATGAACATACGAATATGGTTGCGTTAGCAAATCATAGCGCTGTTCCTGTCATTAATGGATTGGATGATTTATTTCATCCGTGTCAGGCACTTGGTGATTTGTTGACTATTAAGGAACATTTTGGAAAACTGAAGGGGTTACGATTAACGTATCTTGGCGATGCTGATGCGAATGTTATCCATGATCTGATGTATGCGTGTGCAAAAACCGGCATTCATCTGATGATTTCGTGTCCTAAAAAAATTGAATTTCTTCCAAATGAAACTATATTTAAACTTGCGAAAAAATTTGCTGGAAAGACTACCTTGATTTTAGAACATAATCCAAAAAAAGCAGTTGAAAAGGCGCAGATTATTTATACGGATAGTTGGATGTCGTATCATATTCCTGAATCACAGCGTAAGAGAAGAATACGATTATTAAAAAAGTATCAGGTGAATGAGAAATTGTTTAATATCAGTAAGAAAGCGGTGTTTATGCATTGCTTGCCTGCTGAGCGCGGATTGGAAGTCACTGATGCTGTGATTGATAGTAAACGAAGCATTGTTTTTCAACAGGCTGA
>CAYIBE010000108.1:0-2991 GCA_964361555.1 Candidatus Woesearchaeota archaeon
TTTATCAAATCCTTCTCCTACTTCATGCCAGAACTTTATGTTTTCTTCTCTGATTGAGAAACAAAGAAAAATTTCCTTTCCCTGGCTTGTTGAGTAAAAATCTATGATTTCAAATGAAGGATCCTTTACTAAACATCCTAGATCTTCTAATTTGAGACTGTATTTGTAGAAAAGGTACAATAGTTTATGGTACTCTTTATTTATCTTGAGATTTATTGCGTATACTTTTTGTTGGTTATTTGAACTAATATCTACTGTTTCTATTAATGCAATCTCCTGTTGTACCATTCTCAATTTTCTTAGAATTGGTTTTACTATCGGAATGAGGTTGTTTGCCTCTTGCAACGTAAAAAATTTTTTCATTCTGTTAGACTGAAATCAAGAGGATCATCTTGAACGTATTTTATCTTTTGTTTTAATGCGATTTCTGCTTTTTGTAATTCTGCTCCCAGATCTGCTGCATGTTGCAATGTTGACACGAGATTTTCTCTAATTATTGTGTTAAATACTCCCATTGCTGTTTTTCCTCTAATTACTTTTTCGACCTTGTTTGCCTGCTTACAAAAACCAGCTTCTATCGTTTGATCTTCTTTGTTTATTTTGATTAAGAAATATCCTGCAGGATCCATTTTCCAGTCTCTGATTCTATCGTATTTTGCGTGAATTACTTCTGCCGTTTCTTGTTCCTTTACTCTATTTTTCTCTTTTTCTGGATCCCACCATTTTCCTTTACTTGGTTCCATGTTCTTAATGTAACTTATCTTTTATTAAACTTTTTGATATGCTTCCTTAAGTACAAAAGCATCTTTCTCAATGTTTTGTGATTTACATTACTATCTTCTCATCTACTATACTAATACTTCGAGATTTAGTAATAGATCATAGAAAACTTTATATATCAATTGATATACTAAAGATTATGCAATTGCAACTAAATAGGAAACATTTAAGGTCTCCTACTTTGAGTACTGTGATTATGGTAGAAAGAACTATTGAGGAGTATAGTGGCGAGTTTACGAGAACTGACTTATGGAAAAAATTACCTAGAAAAGTTATGTGGCAAACATATCTTGTAATATTGGATTATCTTCAAGCTATTAATAAGATTGCTATTGATAAAGAAGAAAAAATAGGTTACATTTGGAATCCGAATTTGGCAAAAAAATTAAGTTTAAGGAAGGAGATCCATGTATGATAAAACCTTCGAAGGTGGTTTTTATTTCTGATGATCTTGAGAGAAGTTTTCATGCTTTGTCTGATGATGATCCAATAAAAAAGTCTATTGTTAGGGCTATTAAGGATCTTAAAGAAAATGCTTTTTCCGGCATACAAATTCCAAAAAGACTATTTCCTAAAGAATATGCTCAAACTTATGACATAAAAAATCTCTGGAAATATGATTTACCTAAAGGTTGGAGATTAATTTATACGATAACCGCAGAAGATGAAGTTCAATTAATCTCAGCTATTTTAGAGTGGTTTGACCATAAGTCTTATGAAAGAAGATTCGGTTATTAGTTAAGCTTTTTGATATGTTTCTTTTAATACCAAAGCATCTTTTTCGATGTTTGGTGATTCACAAATAACAACGCCTTTGCATTTAAATTCCCTTAAGGTTTTGAGGAGGTCTTTGTAGTTGAATTGCGATTCTTTTAATGTTAGATGATTCCTTTCTCCCTTTTCTGTAAATTCTATGCCTGACATGTGAATGTGCATATTATTAAGAACTTCCTTTCCTAGTCCTTTTTCGAGATCTTGTAATATACTATTGAATTCTTCTTTTGTGTTATTTTTTCCGTTCGTTCTTGCGTATAAATGGGAGAAATCGATACAGGGGAGAACTTGCTCTATTTCTTTGGAGAGACTGATGAGTTCTTTGAGATCGCCAAATTGTGTTGGTTTTCCTGAGATTTCCGGGCGAATCCATATTTTTTTATCGTGTTCCTGAACTGCTTTGACAATTTTTCTTATTCCCTCTTTTATTTTTTCATATACTTTTTTTGGATCTTGTTTTTGATAATAACCTGCGTGAAAACATACTGAATAACCTTCGCATAATGAAAGAATTTTTGCTGAGTTTACGATGTAGCTAATACTTGCATGAAACTTTTTTTTATCTTCTGAATTTAAATTGATAAAATATGGAGCATGACACGTAAGAATGACATCATTATCTTGCGCTGCTTTTTTTACGTCTGGCGCCCTTTCTTTTGATATATTGATTGCACGAACAAATTCTAGTTCAAATGCATCTAATCCTAGACTTTTTACGTCTTTTATTCCTTGTGTAGTATCTCCTTTCGTTATAGTAGGAATCCCCGCTGTTCCGAATCTTAACGTGTTCATGTTATCAGTTCCTCAAACTTAATTTTTATTTTTGGTAATACCTTCTTTGTAAATTCTATGGCCTCTACACATTTTGATATTGACACTCTTTCTGCCTTGTACACAGAATTATTTCTTATAATCCGATAGTTGTCTAATGTGTTAAGAGTCGCTTCAGATAAGTATTTTTCTTCCTTCAAAAAAGAGAGTATGGCCTCATGTGAGTATGGCTTATACCCTTTAAGTTCTAATAGTGCTTGTGATGCTTCACGCAAACATTCGTATACTTCTTCAAAGATGATGGATGATTCTTCTTCATTCATCTCATTTTTGCTTATCCTGCTTAATCTTATTTCTGCTTTTTGAAGCAATGATTTTGCCATACTCGTGTTTGGAAGAGATTTCTTTACTAAATTTTCACTTATGAAATATTGGAATGGTTTTATCATCCTATTAATTCAATGAATCCTTCTAATACTATTCCGTTTGCAAGGGAATTTTTAAATTCTTTTGTTGAATTTTTTAGATTAATCGTGTGTATACTGATCTTTCTCGATAGCTTTTTTTCAAACTTGATGACGTCAGGAATCTTTGTACCATCTGTTATTACTGCTATGTCTATATCGCTTTTTTCAGTATCTGTACCATTTGCATAACTGCCAAATA
>CAYIBE010000109.1:0-2974 GCA_964361555.1 Candidatus Woesearchaeota archaeon
GTACTGTAGAAAGTTTTATATATAAGTTTATATAATATTATAAATATATATGGTAGTTAAAATGGCACAACGGGTTTTGCATTTTCCACGATTGGATACAATACTTAATGTAGAGAATATTGTTAAAAATGCTAAGGACCCTTTATCAAGGAATGAGATAGATAGAAGATTGTCTAAGCAGATTATGAGACCTACTTTGAATTTGATTTTAGAATATCTTGAGAATAGCGGTAAGATTGCTATTTTGAAAGAAGGGATTATATGGATATATAAAGAAGATATTAGTAAAAAATTGAAATCTAAGCTAGGAAGATCTGTGACTGTTATATAAATGGAAAAGCCCATTATAATTCGATTTGATGAAAGGGCGTATAAAGAATATCAAGAATTACAGAAAGCGGTAGCTGAAAGAAGAAAATCGAAAAAGAAACCAACTTATGAACAATTGCTTACTTCTATTAATAACGCTTTAAGAAACATTAAAGCAGATTATAGATACGGAGATCTTATCCCAAGAATGTATATTTCTAAGGCTACTATTGAAAGATACGGGACAGATAAGATCTTTAGAGTAGAACTTACAGGTTATTGGAGGCTTCTTTATACTGTGGTGGGTGATGAAGTTAAAATTATTGCTTTTATTCTTGAGTATATGGATCATGATAGATACAATAAGATTTTTGGTTATACAAAAAGATAAGTTTACTAGAGAAAGTTTTATATAAGTTGTAGAAAGTAACTTAGTTATGATTAAGAGAGGTGTTCCTATTTTCTTGTTTTTCTTAGTTTTTTCTCTGTTTGCGAGTGCGCAAAATTTTTTTGATTATGGTTATGATTCTGGCTATGGATCAGGATCCGGGTTCTTTTTTGGACCTGGTGGTTTTGGATTTATTGCTAGTTTATGCGACCGATGGGGGGATATCTTTGAGTTTTTTGTGTTTCTTGTTATCTTTTTTGTTGTTAGTCGTTGGGCTGTTGGAGAGCGACCGAAAGGCAACGAGTTAAGTGCTGCTATTGCGTTAGCTTTAAGTTTTGGACTTGTGCGGTGGGAATCCTTTACTGGATTTTCTCTTGTGTGCGGGCTTGGCGATACTCTTGGAGGCGTTTTTGGTGGATTTCTCGGCATTGTTCTTCTCTTGATTCTTATTGTTGGTTTTTTTGCTCTTGCTAAGGGAGGACCCGGTGCAAAAGCATTTGCAGGCATCGCTTATCTCTTGTTTTACTTTTGGTTACATTCAGAAGGAGGATATTATTTTAGCGATTTGTTTTACTATTTGCCTTTTGATCCTTTCTTTATTGAATCTATTCTGAATATTCTACTTTTTGTTGCTTTAGGCTTTGTCATTATTTTTGGTTATCGTTGGTTTAAGGGAGAGACGTGATGAAATGGTTCAATATTATTTTTGGATTGTTGGTGATACTTATGGGCAGTTTACCATTTATTGGAGAGATGCTTCCTGAAGTTTTTGAGGTACTTCCACAAACTGGAGATGCATACTCTTTGATTATTCTTGTTTTAGGGGTGGTGATTGTTGGATATAATCTTAAACGGAGATAAGTGTTAGGATTGATTAACTGTGGAACATGATCAGGTTTTGGCATTGATCCTTGTTGTCGTTTTTCTTATTTTGATTATTATTGCTGTTATGAGGCTTATTGGTTGATATGAACAAATCCGGTATCGGTACAGAACAAGTATTATCTCTTATTTTACTTATTGCTGGAATCCTTGTTGTCGGATATGCGTTTATTACAATTACAGAGCGATTGCGAGGACCCACTGAAGCTGAAGGATTACGAACGAAAGTTGAATTGGCTGCAGGTGGTAAATCTCTTTCTTTTGGAACACTTACTGCTTCTCCCCAATTCTTTTCATGCGGGACACAGCGCGTATATTGGGACGTGCAGACTATTGAAGAACTTGCAAATGAGATTGAAAAAGTTGTTCGTCGTGTTCAATACAGTTATGGAGAAGATCAACAACTTGATTTTTTTTCTGATTTTAACTTAAAAGAGCAACATTTATGCTTCGTATGTGTTATTGCTTCGAATAATAAACAATTCGGACCATCAGAAGAGCTTAGCAAACATTTAATTTATGATAAGACGTTTATACGAGAAAACCCATCACCACCTCCAAAATATGATTATTATGGTCCTTTCTTTGGATACCACAAAGAGCAGGATATTGGATATGACTTCGAAACAGAGCCGCGCGAATTTCTTGCTAATTATCTTATTATCGGATCTGATGATCTTCTTTTTGTAGGATATGCTGTTGAGAAGTCTAGGGCCGTACGTGAACTTTTCGGGATGCGTATTAATCCTAATCCCTTCCTTGCAGATGAGTTTACTGGGAGAACTTTTGTGATGAATCAAAAAGATTTAAATGATTATTGTTCTCAGGAGTATCTGTTTATTGATGATGTCTAAAGGTGATATTGGTATACGGGAAGTAGTTATCTTAATTATATTTATTGCGGTACTTATTGTTTCTTTGTTGATTATTCTGGCAATTAGAGGCGAATTAGGTGTTATTGCTGATCGATTGAATATTCCTACTTTTGGAGAGTTGTTTCAATGAAAAAAGCTGAAATGGGCATCCGAGAAGTTATTTATCTTATACTTGCCATCTTTGTTATTATCCTTGTTTTTGTCTTTTTGGGCTTTTTTGAAGAAATTCGAGAGGGGTTAGTGAACTTTTTTCGCAGTAATTCTCTTCTCGAAAGCTTTAAATAATTTTTAAAGAGAGAACTGCTATGAATAAACGTGGCGGCGAAGGATTAGGGATTTCTGTTATCATTAAATTCATCTTAGGAGTGATGGTTCTTGCTTTGGTTGCTTATTTTGTTTATCATAATTTTAATACTACTGCAAAAGGCGCTACTGAGAAAGGAAGAGAATTTCTTGGAAACTTAAATGATCTTTCTCTTGCACAGATTAGAGATAACGTGCAACGTAATCCTTCTGGATT
>CAYIBE010000110.1:0-2885 GCA_964361555.1 Candidatus Woesearchaeota archaeon
GTTTTCTGAAACATCTTTTCCTAGTTTCTGATACATATGTGGTATGATTCTCATTTCCGTATTGCTATAACGACTTGTCTTTATCATGATATCAACAGCACCATATCTAAGATCTGGAGAAGGACTAACAAATCCTCGTTCCGAGCTTAGGATAATGTGATGGCGAATTCCATCCTGTTCCCTGAGGGGGGCATAATATAAAAATCCGTTGTCTAACTTGACTTTTTTTGTTGTTAAAGTGTTGAAAACACCTGATGCACATGTTTGCTCTTTTTCCCATGTTGCAGCATCGAAACTTTTCACTATCTCTCCGATTTTTGCAGTGAGATCACACATCTGATTGTCTTTGAGAAGAGTATTGGCTATATCTTCTAATGAAGCAGATGTTAGAACTGGTTGGGGAGGTAATATCTGTTTTTCTGAGATGTTTCTGGGGACTTCGTACCTTGCTGTTGTTGGAGCGATAGATTCTTGTGTTGGGATTCTTGCAGCATTTGTAGGATAGTCAGAGTTATCTATCATTTCATCTCTTTTTAAAGGAAAGAAAGCAACTGCTCCTACAATAACTCCTGTGCCGAGAAGTATATGTTTCAACGAAAATTTCATCATAGAGACAAACTTCCCTCTTTTTATATATCTTCCTATGTCTATTTTCTAGCATATATTTTGACACAGAAACCTTTAAAAACAGTCCAAAGAGCATCATCTGTACTCTGCGAGCTCACGCGTCTGAAGTGGAGTGACGTGTTCTCGAGAAATTTCCACATGGATAAAACAGGCCCAACAAATCCGGAACTAAGAAAGTTAATCAGTGATCTCAGAGAAAGCTGGAAAAAGAATAAAGCAGACCTGTGGAAAGTAGTTGCAAAAGAACTCGAAAAGCCGACAAGGCAGCGAAGAGAAGTGAATATTCTCAGCATCAACAAAAACACAAAACCAAACGAAACCATCATCGTGCCAGGAAAAGTTCTTGGAACAGGAGAAATGGATCATAAAGTAAAAGTCGCAGCCTGGCAGTTCTCTGCTGCTGCAAAGCAGAAAGTCAATGCCATGTCCATCTACGATTTAATAAAAGAAAATCCAAAAGGGAAAGACGTGAGGATTATAGGATGATCATCGACGCAAAGAACATGATTCTCGGAAGGTTAGCGAGTTACGCAGCGAAGCAGTCATTGAGAGGAGAGCAGGTTGATGTTATTAATGCTGAACAAGCAGTCATTGTGGGTAATAAAAAGAATGTTCTAGCGCGTTACCAAAAAAAGCGTGACCGTGGTCACCCCTACTCAGGTCCATTCTTCCAACGCCATGAGCATAGATTATTGAAAAAAACAATCGTAGGCATGCTTCCGCACAAGAACAACAAAGGCAGAACAGCAGTAAAGAGAATCAAGTGCTATACAAGCATTCCTCCTCAATTTCAGGGAAAGCAAGCAGTCTCGCCAGAAGCATACAACGTGATCAACACCAAAAACATTAAATACATAACATTGAAAGAGCTCTGTCATCTGTTAGGTAAGAAAGAATGATACCAAAAGCCATTGTTGTTTCAGGAAAGAGAAAGCGCACCATAGCACGCGCAACCATCAAGCCAGGCAATGGAGTAATTCGCATTAATCATTTGTTATTGGAGCATTATGAGCCTCGCATGTCCCGTATGCGCATTGAAGAGCCGTTGTTATTGGCAGGCGATATGGCGAAGAAAGTAAACATCAAGGTTGATGTGCGTGGCGGCGGTTTCCAAAGCCAGGCAGAAGCAACACGCTTGACCATAGCACGTGGATTAGTGGCATTCTCAAAATCAAAGCAATTGAAGCAAGATTTCTTGAACTATGATCGTCATCTTCTCGTCCAAGATAGCAGGAGAGGAGAACCATCAAAACCGAATGATTCTAAGCCAAGGCGCGCTAGAACGAAGTCGTACAGATAGCTGATGTGTGGCTGTTTATGTTTCTACGAGCAAAAGAAACAGTATAAACTAAAGATCGTTCAGAGAATTATCGTTATTAAATTTTTTACAAGCTCGTCGAACAACCGATTCATGAACTAAAAATCGTTCTGCTAATTGTTTTTGTGTAAGCGTGGTATTGTTTTTTGCAAAATCAGCTATCTCTCTTCTTTTGGCTTCACCAGTTTTTATCACTCTTTTCCCGAGATTATTTTCAAATAAAACTCTTTGTACTTTGAGTTGACTAACGCCCATCTTATTAGCAATCTCTTTAGTTCTTAAAACTCCAGATTTGTATGTTTCTAATATTCCAGTAATTTTCTCTTGTGGAATTTTATTCCAAATATTTTTACCCTTACCTTTAAAATAATGAGTACTTCTATGAACATCATCAAATTGTTGCATCATAAAAAGAAATTTGCTGTATTTCTGCGGCGAGAGAGTCATAATTCTTTGCTGTAATAATTTTACTAGATTAGATCTTTCAGAAATAAGTATATCTTTATAATTCTCATAAACTTTAGAAAATATACCAATAGCTTTTAGACAGTCTTTAAAGAGAATTCTTTCTATTTCTTGCATTGCAGTTAAATGAATGGAATAATGCCCAGTTTTCTTGTCATTCTGCACACAACCCTCTCCAGCAATAATGCCCCGCATGTAAGCACGAATAATGTCTAAGTCGTAGGTTAAAATTTTTTCATAAGTAATTCTTCGTACAAACTCCTTAATGACTTGGCTGTAGAGGTTATTTCTATATTTAACGACCAAAGAACCACGATCAAAAGTTCTCAGAATTGTATTTTTCGTATCTTTGATGTACCAAACTTTCACAGGATAAGCACGTCCCAAAGGAACGCTAGTCCTCTCAATCCAATGTGCAACAACCTTCTCCTCAACATCCTTTCGATAGCTTTCATTTCCAGGTTTGTTGATATTC
>CAYIBE010000111.1:0-2864 GCA_964361555.1 Candidatus Woesearchaeota archaeon
GTTGCTGTTTTTGTTCTCCAATTGTTTTTTCCTTTTATTACTGATCTTTTTCTTCTTCAAGCACAGGACATCTTTACTCGTCCCTGGATTTTAGTCACGAGCATTTTTCTTCATGGTAGTCTACTTCATTTGCTTTTTAATGGATTTGCGCTCGCTTTGTTTGGAAGTCTTTTAGAAGATATTATCGGGAGCAAATATTTCCTTAGCCTTTTTTTTATTGGAGGTATTATTGCGAGTTTAGTTTTTGTGTTGGGATTACCGATACTCAGTTTTATTGGCATGTCTTCTTCCGGTAGTGCGTTGGGAGCTTCTGGTGCTATTTTTAGTGTCATGGGTATGTTGGCTGTATTACGGCCGACAATGACGGTATGGGTGAGTTATATGCCTATGCCTTTATGGGTTGCGGCTTTGGTATGGGCAGGACAAGATTTTTTTGGTATTTTTATTCCTGATAATATAGCTAATTTTGCTCATCTTGGCGGTTTATTTTTTGGCGTTATTGTTGGTTTTATCTATAGAAAAAAGTATCATGAACGAAAGATGAAACGTTTTCAAAAAAAAGATAGAGTTATGCTCAGCGATGAAGAAATTGAACAATGGGAAAAAGGAAATTTTGGCGTTTAAGGTGACGCTAAAGGGACGCTCATTAATACGCATCTTCCCTTTACACCTCTTTTTTTGTCGCTACCATAATGTGAGTACTTTATTATTTTTTTGGTTTATGAAATTAATTCTTAGAAGCAACATTTATAAAGAAAAATCCAGAATGTAAGATTTATGATTCCTGAAACGATCTTTGATGATCTTATTGAAGAGATTGCTGGTCGTGATGTTATTCCTCTCGTTCAATTGATGAAGGGTAAATCTCTTGTCTCTGAGTTTAAACTTGCTGAAAAGTTAGATATGAGCGTGAACCACGTGAGAAACTTCCTCTATAAACTTGATGCGTTTAATCTTGTTGATTCTGCTCGAAAGAAAGACAAGAAAAAGGGGTGGTATGTCTATTATTGGACTCTTGACATGATTCGTTTACGTGCGTTAGCTGTTAAAACAAAAAAAGATAGAATTACTTCGATGAGCGAACGTATTGGTCGAGAAGAAGGTGGTGAATTTTTTGTTTGTCCCGATAAACATGTTCGCATGAATCTTGAACATGCTATGGAGTATCAATTTCGTTGTCAGGAATGTGATTTGCCTTTGGAACGGGAAGATAATAAGAGAGTTGTTAATTCATTAAAAAAACAGATAGAAAAGTTAACGCGGGAAGTACAGTTACTTGAAAGCCTTCAGATCAAACCTATTGTTGAACGAAAACTTACACGAACTTCTGATGATAGTGATAAAAAGACAAAGAAGAAAATTGTGAAGAAGAAAGTAAAGAAGAAACAGAAGAAAGCAAAGAAAAAGATTTTAAAGGAGAAACCAAAAAAAAGAGTGAAAAGAAGGTGAATGTATGGCGCTAAAATGCAAAGAATTTGGGTCTGGTTTTTTTAAAGGTATTGACGAACAGATTACTCTTTTTCTGAAGAAAAAAAAGATTACAAAGAGTAAACTTGTTTCTGTGCAGTATGCTACCAATGCAGTCGGCACCTATGCCCTTGTTATTTATGAAGAGTGAGTAAACGAAATTATTAATTTAGCAATACCAAACAGTACTTTTGAGCCATCAAGTGGAGGTATTGGTATCATATTAAAAATAAATAAGAAGATATTTATTTTTTTTGTTAGATAGAGAAAAAGAGCTTGTTTTCTTGTTAATTTTTTTGAGTAATTGAGGATAAGAGCAGCGATCAAGAAGAGAATAAGATTTACAAGCGGTCCTGCGAATGAAGTAAGTATTGATTCAAGTTCTGTTGTTGCGCCGCTTATTCCTACATATCCTGGAGCGACAAGAAGGAAGGGAGATGAAATTACCTTTAAAAAAATTGCAATACCAAGACCCCACCAAAAAATAAAAAATTGTGCTGTTAATCCGAGTGCTATTGCAACAAATTTGTGACCAAGTTCATGTAACACGATGCCTGGCGCAGATACTAACAAAGCAAATTTGAAATCTTCCCAACTGAATCTTTTTCCGCTATGACGATGAGCTGGATCTTTAATGTATCCAGAAAAAATATATCCCATGGAAAGAGTGAGAATAAGAAGGTTTATTATTTCTGTAAACGTTATTAAAGTCATTTGTTTTCTTTGTTGAATTTTGTTTAAATACTTTCTGTTGTATACTCATTAGGGTAAAGGAATTCTTATATAGTTTCTTATCTTTTTAGTGTTATGGTTGCTATCCCTCCTATTGTATATAACTCCTCATTGAAAAAAAAATTGATGAACGATCCTGTTTATGCGCAACGCCTAACTGCTTTTCGTGTAAAAGATATCTATAAAGATGAGTTTTTTTCAAATTCGCCACCCTCGATTTTCGTTGGATCGCGCTATTATCCTGAAGCTAATGTTGGTGTGTTAAGTCCTCCTGAACGAAAAAATGATGTATCTTTGTATGATGATCAAAAATACTGGGTAGAAAATAATCTTGATATTAGAACTATTCTTCACTATCGAAGTCAACTTATTAATTCACGATTTCGTACGGACGTTACTGCTGTACGCTCTCCTGATCATAAATTTTTAACGTTGGCACGGGAGATCGGTATGAGTAAGACTCCTGTGGATACAGAAGTAAAACTGAAGAAAAAGATACGACTGAACGTTCATTTTGATGACACATCGTTGCCTATGGGACCACGAGGAAATTTAACACAATTAAAGATCGGAAATACAAAAATTCCTCAGCATATTGATAAAGTTTATGCTGATACAGATATGAAAACTATTGATGCTATCAACTATTTACAAAAACATGACTA
>CAYIBE010000112.1:0-2784 GCA_964361555.1 Candidatus Woesearchaeota archaeon
TCCGTTAATAATTCGTTGAGTAACTGATCTTTTATTTTTCTATGGTGTTCTGCTGCTTCTGAGGGAATGATACCACCTTCTTCTTTTGTGTACATTGATCGCTTTTCTTTGATGAGTTTTGTCTCTTCGAGTAATGAAATCGAGAACGTATGGGCTGTACTTTCGATAGCTAAACACATATACATATAAAAAATAAGAAGAAGTGGAATTTATAAAGATTAATAAAAATAAAAAATTACTTCTTTATGAGTTTAATTCCTAAGATAAGGAAGATAATGGTCCACCAGCTTACGTTCCACCAGTTCATCCATTGTAAATCGGTGAAGAGATAGAGGATACCCAATATTAAGAAGATCCATCCCATCCCTTTCATATCATATGCACAACAGGAACAGTGATCCATCGAGCTTCTGCCCGTATGATTCATTGATCCCATTTGGATTTTTTTTGAAATTGATGCTCTTTTTGATTTTCTTTTTGCCATGTCCTATGACACCCCCTTTATTCATAAATTGTTTATTTTATGTTTTATAAAATAATGTAACCATTCTTGCGTAAAGAAGAATTCTTTTTTTGTTGTTTATTCTGTTTTTATTCCTAATATTTCTTTTATTTTTTCTCTATCAAATCCTACAAACACTTTTTCATCGACTTTTAATACTGGCGTGTTATATTGGCCAGAAAGTTCACGAATGATCTTTAACTTTTCTTCATTTCGCGATACTTCAACGATTTCATGCTCAATCTCATAGTATTTTAACAAATTTTTTAGCATATCAGAATACGGATCACCTGCTTTTACGTAGACTGTGACAAGCATGCTCTAGCGAGTTACTAGACAATTTAAAAAACTATTGATTAATGAGAGGATCAACGTAACTTATTATTTCTCTTTGCATGGCTTCTATGTTATCTGATTTGTATACTATTCTTTTAATTCTTTGTGGATGCATGAGCGCAAGCGCGCGATAACCTTCATTTACTCTTTTATGAAATTTAGTTTCTTCTGACTCAATTCTATCTTTTAATCCAAACTCTTCTGTTGCTGTTCTTGCTTCTGCGATTGATTCTTCAGTATCAATGAATATGGTGAGATCTGGTGTGAGGCCATTTGTTACAATCATATTTAATAGAAGTATTGTTTCTAATGGCATCCCTCTCCCAATTCCTTGGTATGCAAATGTTGAATCTGCAAATCTGTCTGTGATCACATCTATTCCTTTGCTTAGCGCGGGACGAATAAGTGTATCTACATGAATTGCGCGACTTGCTGCAAAAAGACAAAGTTCTGCTTGTGGAGGTATTTGGCCAGCGTACTCTGGACTAAGTATCAATTTTCGTATTACAGACGAAGCGAGATTATAATCTCCAGGCTCCCTTGTTCTTATGACCTCTCTTCCCTTGCTTTTGAGATATGACTCTAATGAAATTGCGTGTGTTGTTTTTCCACCACCATCTATTCCTTCAACTGAAATAAGTAATCCTCTATCTTCCATTTTATTCTTTTAGTCTTGCCTCTTTTGATCTTATTTTTGCTTCTGTGTCTGCTCTTGCAAATTGATAATTTTGATAATCAACGAATTGCATACGATCTGCTGCTATAGAATTCCTTTCTCTTATCCGATGATGCATTTTTTGACACATTTTTCTATAATCTTGATGTCCTTGAGGTATTGTTCTTAATTCTAGTAAATGCATAGCTTCTCTTTCGTTCATTCCAAGATTCCATCGAATATTGTGTCCAAATAATGTAACGTACTGCGCTTCTTCTGGAAATTCACTTTCTATGCGTTCGTATAATTCTGACGATCTGCTTTCTGCTTCCCATACAGAATCTGCTAATTTAACATCATAAATCTCTTGAGGCACGAAAAATTCTAGTCTTGTTGTTAACTTTTGTCGTTGCTGGGTGAGCATTCTGTGTCGATGCAAATCTCGATAGATTCCAAAATTTCCTATAAGATCGAAGGTAAATTCATATCCGTATTCTAAACCTCTTCCTGCTCTATCTCGTCTGTTTTTTCTTTCTCCAATATAAGTATCACTTATCTTTTCTTTTGTTTCTTGAGGGAAATTTCCAATTACTTTTCTGATCTGTTTTGTCGGGTGAGTAAGAAATGGAAATAACATACTTGCAAGTTTGAAGTCTTCTCTTTCTTGTTCTGTTTTTGGATGTTCGAGAAGTACAATCGGCTCTTCTGATTCTGGTTTAATATCCTTAAATAATTCATCGGCTAGTTTTTGCATTTCATTTCTTGTTGTTACTATATATTCATCTCTTTTTGCTCTTTGCACGTATCTTTTTATATGCTTGTTTGATTCTGTATGCATCTGTGCTGCGATTGTTTGCGTTTCAGCTAGTGGATACGAGTAAAGAGATGTTAATAATCCTTGAAGAGCACGTCCATTTGCAAATAACCCCACGTTCGTTAACGTTGCTGTTGGTAAAACAATTCTAATCGTGTCACATGCTTTTGTTCGTATGGTTTCTCTGTATGTTTTTTCAAAATCTTTTCTTTCTGTTTCATCTGTTAATTCTTCCAGTCTTTTTTTTCCGTCCCATGTTTCTCTCAATTTGAATTCTGCTGCTTCTATAGGGAGCATTTTTCTAAAATGGTTTTGCATTGGTTCTATAAGATCACAATAGGTTTGAAAGCAGAAATCCATTGTTTCTTCGAATTTTTGTGCATGTTCACTTTGCATAATTCGCGGTTCTCTTAAATAGCGGAATCTTCCTTGCTCATCTTTTTGATTATAGAATACGTATCTCGTTGATTGTTCTAT
>CAYIBE010000113.1:0-2771 GCA_964361555.1 Candidatus Woesearchaeota archaeon
TCCGTACATGTTGAATATAAATATTTCTGTCCCATACAACAACATCATTTTCTTTAAGTAGGCCATCATTCACAAACGCAAGATCAACAACCACATCTTCCTGTACAGGACCAAGAAGAACATATTCTTGCCATGTTCCCTTAACGTCAATAGTTTTTTCTTTTTTTCCGTTCACCCACACTTCAATTTTTGGCCATTCATCTGATATACTTCCTTGAAGCATAGCAATTACATAATCATCTTTCTCAACGATATTATTAGGTAAGCAGTTTAATGCGCCATCTTCACGTCCTTCATACTTCATCCATTCATGATTACGATATGAAACCCAAAAATGAATTTCTTGATGCTGTTCAGGTAAACGCACTTCAATTTTCGCTTTAGTAAAAGGAAAATCTAGCTGAACATGCTCATTAATAATCATAAGCTCAGTATCACGTATAAAAATAACATCATCTTTAACTACCTGCCCATTCACCAAAATCTCGTAAGTATAATCCATATCTTCACCTTCAAGATTATGAATCGTAAAAGAAAAATCTAAAGCTCCAGTACGAGAATATGTTTCAAGATTCTGATGATTCGTAAAATATAATTCGGTAAACGTTTCTGGTTCAGGACGCGCAACAACTAACGTACTAATCACAATAATAATGCCTATAATAAGAGATACTATAAGAACAGTGTAAAGTGATTCATCTTCCATAAAATATATATTATAGAACCTATTTATAAAGCTTGTTGTTTATGGCTACTAATAAATAGTGAAATTTATAAAGAAGGAAAGAAACCACGTCGTTATGAAATATGGTCTCATAACTATAGCGTATCTTTTGATTATGATAAGTGTTGCTCTTGTCCCAAATCCAATCAAAGGAGAAGGAGTAAATTATATTCTGCACAGTATTGAGTTTTTTATGTTCTCAGCACTTGTTTTTTTAACAGCAATAGCCAATAAGAAAAAACATCCTTACATTATTGCCGTATTTATCTCAATAATCTGCGCCATCCTTTTAGAAGCAGCGCAGTACTTCGTTCCTTATAGAACATTTAACATGATGGATATAGCCGCAGGAACACTTGGGTCATTAGTGATTTTATTAGTAAAAAAAAGTTAACATTCTTCGCTATCCTGCAATCCTTGTTCAAGTCCCTGTAAAAAAAGATCTTCATTCTTAATCACTTCTGTACGAACATGTTGTACATCATTATACTCTTCACGTAATCGCTGAATAGAGAGAGAAAAATCTCCACAATAGAGAAGACGTTCAGCATCAACAAACTTGATAATAAGTTCCTCATCAGAAACAGGATAGACAAGGGTATTCAAAGGATGAGGATCAGTAAGAACAAGCTTTGTTTTCCCCAAGACAAATCCAGCAGCATATCCTTCCTGTCGAGCAAGAATTTCAAGATACAAAGGATAAGAAGGATGATCTCTTCTCCGTTCTCGAAAATCCCATGCTGTTTCCATGTGGATAAGGCTTTCGACAAGACTTACGCTCAAAATAGGAGAGTCAATGCCTTGGGTATCTATGTCGTGAGGAGAATCCATTTTCCAATGTAATGAAGTGCTCGGAAAAAATTGGGGAACAGCAGTATGTAATGCACGTAAGAGAGAATGTTCATTGCGATAGTGCTTAGGACTAGAGTACCTGCCAACATAGATAACCCATGGTTGAGCATGATAATCTCCCAAGAAAACCCATTTATACTTTCCATTATTGTTATAGAGGCGAATATGATCTAACTCTCCCCGAAATGCTTCTTCCAAAACAGAAGGAATACGAGAAGGATTTAACCCTCGTTCCTCCCAGTCACAAACGGTATCACAAAGAGGAAAATGCTCTGCAAGCACCCGAAGACGTTTTTTCATAGAAAAAAGAGGTTTCTAAGCCTATATAAACATTACCCAAGAGTAATAACAAATAATAAGATTTATAAACTATGTATTATAAGATATATTATAAAAAAGTATATTAAACTACTACTATGATCGATATCCAATACGTCTACAAATTAATCTTGGTATTTCTTTCTGCAGCGTTTGCTACATGGGCGGTAATGCCCTATGCTATCAGGAAAATGCAGAAGTATAAGTACGTCGTTCCTGATATGCACAAAGTAAAGAAACCTAAAATTCCCGTGCTCGGCGGAATAGCAATTTTTGTAGGAGTTGTAACATCTTTAGCACTATCACAGTTAATTCTCCCAATAGAAATTACAGGAAAACTATTTATCTTTTGTTTTATTGTGATGGTATATGCAATCTTCGGATTGGCAGACGATATCTTTCACTTTAAACGCAGATATGATAAAATTATTGCATTACTTGTGTTAAGTCTACCTATCGCGTCACTAATATCAGTCACTGTTCTTAATCTCAAATTATTTTCTCTAGACTTAGGAAAATTCTACCCATTACTTTTTGCGCCTTTTTATATTATGGTTGTTGCAAACCTCATTAATATCCATGCAGGATTTAATGGATTAGGACCAGGAACAACATGGATCATTTTTATTGCAGCAACCCTCAAGTCATATCTTCTGTACGGATTTGACAATGTATTCTACGCAATGCCAATACTTGGAGCGTTATCTCTTTTTATGATTTATAACTGGTATCCTGCAAAAATATTTGATGGAAATGTTGGAGCATTTTTAATGGGGTGTGCACTGTGCGCATTTCTTATGGTAAATAAATTAGAACTTTTTGGTATTTTAGTTCTTATACCGAACATTATCACGTTTATTCTTGATCTTTATGTACT
>CAYIBE010000114.1:0-2758 GCA_964361555.1 Candidatus Woesearchaeota archaeon
ATGCACAAGAGAATAGCGACGGAACTATTCAAGAAATAAAAAGCGCATTCAAAAAAAGTCCGTTATAAAAACTATTTTTTTGAAGAAGATATTATCTCACAATAAGAAATTAACTCTTAAAACGAGAGAAAGAACATAATTCTCAAACAAAAAACAAAGAGACAAAAATGGAAGACGATGAAAAACTAAAAGAATTTATTGCTCACTTCATTCCTCAAAATTCTCCGTTCTTTAATCTATATTCCGGTCAAACAAATAAGTTAGAAGATTTATTGCATATCGAAGGGTTATCAGAAGTGAAACCTCCGACATTCAGAGAAACATTATCAATTTATATAAGACAAGCATATCAGAAAAAACGTTGTTCTAAAAAAAGAGTTGCCCAAATAGCAGGTATACCTGTTCCATCTACATTAATCTATCAAATAGTAAATGATTCAGGAGCAAAATCGCGAAGAGGTTACAGATATCCATGAACATCGTTAGAAAGATGGTTAAAGTTAGCTTCACGACCGACAAAAGAGCAAAGAAAAAATTTCAAGGAAACAGAAGCACTTAATGGAAGAATTGCAATAGCACTATATGATCAAACAACAGGAGATCTCGTATTAAGAACATGTCCTTTATCATCACATTCATTAGCACTAAAGAGCGCGGTGCGATATTTTTTCCAACATCAAGAGAGAAACATACTTCCAAAGATAAGATACTATGAAGGCATACTCCAAGAACGAATAATGAAAAGACAGCATCAGAAGTATGGAGCATTCATAAAGAAGAAACTCACATATGACGATTTTTATAGATTAAATAGGGGAGAAAGAACGCACACGGGAACCTTTTTGCGACAGGCAGAACTTCGAGGACTGATTCCAGTCTATTTTCTTCCACCACCAGCAAAAGAAGAAATACATGAAAATCAAAGTAAACTACAGCAGCACATAATGAAACTAACATTCGGTGCAACGCAAGATCCACTTGATTTTACTGTATAAAAAACGATTATAAAGAAGATTTCTAAAATATTTAGTTCTTCAGCCTGAATAATTATTTGGTAACGGCGGCGGATCAGCCCGCAAACGTGAAAGTTTACATTCATTTGTTACTTTAATAGCAATACCTTTGCCAATATCTTGACTATTGTCCGAAAGTCCAGCAAAAACATATGTCCACCAATTAATTCTTGTTCCACTTTGACTTAAGGTTGCATCACTAAGTGTATGTGCATCAATAACAGTCCATTTTTTTTGATAAGAATCCCAACCTGCCATTTTTTCTATAGTACAACTTCCACTATCAATGAGAATATTAATCATATCCTGAGTCATCCCAAAGAGATTCCACCCTCTAGAGAGAGGTCTTTCTTCGAAAGGTATAATATCCGCCTTTAAACAGTATGTTCTCTCTCCTTCTTCTTTATCTAAATATACCCATGTAGCAGTATTAATCAAAATATCATCATCAATATGCTGGATATTTCTATCAACTTCCGGATAGAATGAAGCATATTGTTGTGTAGTCGGTATAAGTGCATATATGGCTTTAATATGTTTCGTATCTAAAAAATCAGCAATTTGATCCGGATGAACAAATCCATAGATAAGATTCCAGCCAAGAGACAACCTAACATTAAGTTGTCCATAACGACATTCCTCTATTTCTGGAGCATAAACAATAACAGAAGAAATAATAAGCATAAAAACGGTACTCAAAATAATCTGTTTTATTTTCATTTTTCTCCTTATTTAATCTGGCAATGGCGGAGGACTAATTCTTTCTTCTGAAAACCCAAGTCTACAATTATTTGAAACTTTTACTGCCATTCCATTAAATAAAAAGTCATCAAAGTCATAACTTTTAAATTGCATACTTGGACTCACATTAAACCAGTTTTGATTGCTTGCATCCCATGCATAAATTATTTCAAAATTACAAGAACCTTTTATTGCATCCCAAGAAAAATATTCTCCTTCATTTCCATAACCGGGATTATAAGTTCCTTTATACATATCAAAAGTAACGCCGACAAGATTCCAACCTCGAGAGAGTTCACGCTCATTCAGAGGAAGAGGTTCTTCTACCAAGTATTCAACAGCGTGTGGCATCCCATTAAGAGAATTATCTGACGTAACGTCTGAATATACCCATAACGCAATTTTTTCAAAGTAATCATCACCAACTATACCATTAATCTTATCACTTTCAGGATTCGGATACGTTCTTACATATTGTTGTTTCTGCGGAAGATATGCATAAACTGCTTTTATATGCTCTGATTCAAGACCACCAGCAAGTTGACGAGGATCTATAAATCCATAAACTAAATTCCATCCTTTGTAAATTGCTGCTTGCCCTTCTACTTGTGATGCACCCGAAATGTTTATTAAGCTCATCGCGATTACAATAAATATGAGTAATTTTTTCATTTTTTATCCTTCTGGTAATGAGGGTGGTGATGGTATTTCGTTACTATCTTGTTCCTCGTCATCATCAGGCCCATAATTTATATTATCTGAGTCTTGCCGGTTATTTGAGAAATCAGATGGTCCGCAACCACTTAAAATAAATAACCCAATCATTAATATTAGTATAATCACAATAAGCACCCTCATCTTTTTCACCTCTTATTAGATGGATTAATTATACTGTCTTTCATTTATTAAATCTTGCTATTATCGTATCTTTAATGCTTTTCGTAATGCAGGTTCATCATAACCAACAATAATTTGTCCGTCAATATCGATGACAGGAACACCCT
>CAYIBE010000115.1:0-2746 GCA_964361555.1 Candidatus Woesearchaeota archaeon
GAGTAAAGTAGCAGGATCTCATCATAGTGAAAGAGTAGCGATTTAAAATCTGTTTACGTTATTATGAAACTTGATGTTCTATATGGGCAAAAAGAAACATCTTCTAGCCCAAAGTTTGTGATGGTGACGAGAGAAAGCGGTATACCGCTCTTAGGCCATATAGCTTTTGGAATTTTAGATAGAGGCTCGAATTTACTCCAGGTGAGGGCTACCACACTTTGTAATATGAATTGTTCCTTCTGTTCGACTGATGGAGGACCTTACTCTAAATGGCACAAAACAAATTATCTTGTTGATGTTGATTACTTAGCTGATGAAGTTGAAAACATTGCGAAAATAAAAGGAGATGGATTAATCATTTTCTTAGATTCTGTTGGTGAGCCTATGTCATATCCTCATTTTGTTGATCTTGTAAGAAAATTGAGAAAAATTCCTGAAATAAGTGAGATTGTTGTTATTACTAATGGAACTTTTTTAACAAAAGAAAAAATTGATCAGTTACAGGAAGCTGGATTAACACGCATAAATCTGAGTCTACACTCTTTGAAAAAAGATCTATCGAAGGAACTTTTTGGATCGAAAAGTTATGATATTGGCACTATTAAAGAAAGTATATCCTACATTATCCAGAAAGGCCTTGATTTGATGATCACTCCAGTTTTAATACCTGGCGTGAATGATCAGGATATTGAAGAGATTATTGCGTTTGCCAAAGAGCATCGATGTACGATTGGTTTGCAAAAATATGAAGTGTATACTCATAGCAGGAAGATGAAAGAGGTAAAATCTCAAACGTACTGGAAATTTTATCAACGTGTGAAAGAATTAGAAAAAAAATATACTATGCCTTTGGTTATGCGTGCTCCAGATGTTCATGTTGAAAAAAGACAGCGCATTTCTGATGTTTTTTCTCTACGAGAGAATGTTTTTGTTGATATTGTTTGTTTTGGTTGGATGCCTGGACAGATGATCGGAAAAGCAAAAAATAGGTGCATTAGCATTAACAACTGTCAGAAACAAATTGGTGACCGGGTAAAGGTAAAAATTCTCCAGAATAAAAATAATATTTATCTTGCTGAATGATCGTAAATAACTCGTTATTTGTTACTATTATGAAGTAAGCAAATAAATCTGGGTGCCTCTAAATCGTCTAAAGAAGTAGTCCTAAATCTTTATATATCACTTTGTTCCTTTTCAGAGTATTACTTTAATTACCTTGGGGGTGGTTTACTTATGTCGATGGAAAAAGTTGGAAGTTGGTCATTTATTATTGGCCTTGTTATTGCATTGATTTTTGGATTGATGCCTAGTTTAAGTGGAGGTTCGTGGATTTCTATCTTAGTTATTCTTGGTGTCATTGTTGGATTCCTGAATGTTACTGGTAAGGAAGTTCATGGTTTCCTTGTTGCTTCTATTGCTGTCATGCTTGCCGGTGGTAGTAGCAATATTATGAGTGCAGTACCTTTAGTTGGTAGCTTTTTAGAGAAAATATTAAACAACTTTGTTATTCTTGTTGCTCCGGCTGCCATTATTGTTGCTGTTAAAGAGCTTTTAACTCTTGCAAGGGATTAACTTCCCTTCTTTTTTTGTTTAAGAAAATTATTTAAACGATACTTCTTTTCTTTGTGTGATGGATGAAGAGCATCGCTTGATTAGTCAACGAAAACAGAAGTTGCAACAGTTGCGAGCAGCAGATATTAATCCTTACCCATCGACGTTCCACAAAACACATTACGCTTCTGATCTTCTTTTACGATATGCGAAACTTAAGAATGAAGAAAAGAGTAAAGAAACTGTTTCTCTTGCGGGCCGTATTATGACGTTACGCATTATGGGAAAAGCTGGATTTGCTCATCTCCAAGATATGACTGGGCAAATACAAATTTATGCGCGAGAAGATGAGCTTGGTACACGGGCGTATCAGTTTTTTACAAAATATGATCTCGGCGATATTATTGGTGTAGAAGGATATGTATTTCGGACAAAAATTGGAGAATTATCTCTTTGGGTGAAAAAAAATAGCTTACTTGCAAAGAGTATATGTCCCTTACCAGAAAAGTGGCATGGCCTTAAAGATACTGAATTACGTTATCGGGAACGTTATGTTGATCTTCTTGTTCATCCTGAGGTAAAAGAAACATTTTTACAACGAGGAAAAATTATTCAAGCGATGAGAGAATTTCTCGTTTCGCGAGATTTTATTGAAGTGGAAACTCCTATTCTTCAGCCACTCTATGGCGGAACAAACGCACGCCCGTTTAAATCTTTTCTTCATAATCTTAAAATGGATGTTTATATGCGTATCTCTAATGAATTATATTTAAAGCGCTTACTTGTTGGCGGTTATGAAAAGATTTTTGAATTTTCTCCTGATTTTAGAAACGAAGGTATCGATAGTACTCACAACCCGGAATTTCTTCAGATGGAAACAATGTGGGCTTATGCAGATTATAAGGATAATATGCTCTTCGTGGAAGAGATGATTAGATTTATTGCAAAAGAAATAGGTAAGGTAACTTTGACTTATGGAAACCATGTTATTGACTTTGGAAAAAAATGGAAAAAATTAACTATGGTTCAAGCTTTAAAAGAGTTTGCACATCTTGACGTAGATCGTAAAACAGTAGGAGACTTGAAGAAAGAACTGAAGAAGAATAAGATTTTGTATAATCGCGATATATCTTGGGGAAATGCTGTTGCTTTGCTCTTTGAAGAATGTGTTGAGGATAAACTTATTCAGCCAACG
>CAYIBE010000116.1:0-2729 GCA_964361555.1 Candidatus Woesearchaeota archaeon
TTACAACCCAAAAACATTACTCAATAACGTTTTAATAAAGTAACGTGAAAGAAAGAAAATACTGAGAGAAAGAAGAAGAAGAATTGGGATAAATTTAATGCCCCGTTTTTCATATCCTTTAGTAATCAAACCAAGAATAAGAGATCCTAAAAGAGACGACGTAATCAAACTAATAACAGAGAAAAAAACAATAAAATTAGGTGAGATATGGACCTCAGAAAACGTAATAGGAAGAGGAGTATTCTGAGGAATATCAATAGTAGCTAAATTTTCTTGTAAAACAGAAACAAGAAAGGAAGACAAACCAAAGAGTAACGGCGCACCAAGACCAATAGCAATAAAGATAAAAACAGCGTACATCAAAACATTCGCTCGAATTTTTTCATCAACGAATTTTTCATGACGTAAATTAAAAACAACTTGATCAAGAAGCTCAGTAAGCTCTCCTCCAGATTGTATTCCAGAAACAATAAGCATAATCGTTTTTTTCAGTTTTTCAGACTTAATATGATTCGAGAATTCAACAAGAGAAGCCACAATATCTCCACCAAGAGCCAATTTCTTTCCTACTGTATTAAGTTCATCACTCAAAACACCGAATTCTGGTCGCGCAGATAAAAGTAAAGCATTATCAGTCGTCAATCCTGCACGCAAATTAGAAGTCATAAGCTGTAGTGCATCAGGAAGAACATTTTCAACAAAGGTTCCCACAGAATCCGCTTTCAAGGAAAGAATAAAATAAAAACTCAAACTTAAAACAAGAAGAGAAACAAGAAAAACAAGAAAAAAATTCACATGAAACAAAAAGGAAAGAGGAATAGCTAAATTAAAAGAGATGATAAGAATAAGAAACGTAAAAAATCCCAAAAATGTATTCTTATTAACATGTAAACGAGCATAAAGTATCAGCTTATTAAAATGGTTCTGAAACTTTTGAGGAAACAATCGAGTAATAATTTCAAACATTTATCGCTCCAGCAACGTCGGTCGTTTTATTTTAATAATGCCGATGAACATAATTTGAAAAAAGAGAACAAAAATATAAAGTGTCCAAAAAACAAGCTTAACAGTAATATCGGAAGAAGCAACAAAAGAAAAGATAACAATAAGAAACGTCATGCCTAAAGAAGGAAGAATAACAGTAATCAACATATAAAACATAGCAAGAGGATTTAACTGCCCCCCATATCTCTGCACTTGAATGAGTTGTTCTTCAGACAACGTAGAAATAATATTTTTTACGACACCGGCCGTATCCGCACCCATCTTCAAACCATTAACAAGCTGCCAAAGAGCTCGTCGGAAATAGGGAGAAGGGTTTTTCCCCGCAAGGTCATCTAAAACATCAATTTGGGGAAGTCCGGCATTAATTTGTGTAACCGCATGAAAAAATTCCTTTGAAAGCATGCCGTAATTTTCCTGCGAAATGTTCGTCATAATAGTAAACAAAGGAATGCCAGAATTAAGTTGTACAAGAATATCTTGCAAAGCAGGTAATAAATTTCGTTCAATATCTTTTATTCTTCTTCCTGCAACAAGTCTAGGATGCAACAACTGTTGAGAAAAAGTAAAACAGGTAACAATAAAAGAAATAAATAGAGCAAGAGCAAAAGCACCACCAATAGAAAGAAAAAAAACAACAGAAAAGAAAGTAAACATAACCAAAAAAAAGAAAAAAGATGCCGCAAGACTCATGGCAATATAATCCTGAGAAGAAAGAGCCAGCTCTGATTGTTTAATATAAAAAGATAGAGAAGGAAAACTTCTTGAAATTTTGTTAGCAATACCAGAAAAAGGAGAAGAAATCTTCCTAAGAATTCGTAAAGGAAGAAAAGAAAAAGGAATTCTTGTTTTCACTTTTCAAACACCGATTTTGGATCAGTATAATAACGATGCATAACTGCTCCCACATCATCAACTTGCCGTATATTTGATTTAACAAGCCAACGTAAAATTTTCTCTTTATAAGCAAGATCAGCCATAATCTCATCATTTGTCATTCCCGTATGGGTACTTAAATCCTCAAAAAGTCGCGTAGGTGTTGCATGTTGGACAATCGTATCATCAACAGGTCTCCAACGGTAGAGAAGATTTGGTCGCACATCTTGAGCGTCTTCAGAAACGAGATACTCTCCAACTTGAAAAATACGTCGAATACCTCGTCGTCGATCACGAAACATCACCACATTAAGATGAACAGCAGCAAGTAAGTTAGGAGGAACATTAATTGGTGGATTAACAAGTCGTCGAATAGTTTCACTCATAGAATCAGCATGAACAGTAGCATAAACACTATGTCCTGTATGCATTGCTTCAAAAAGTACTTCTGCTTGATCTTGTTTTCTGATTTCTCCAAGAATAATACGATCAGGTCTCATACGCAAAGAATTCACAAGTAAATCGAGCATTTCAACAGCACCCTTACCCTCGGGGTTCGCTTGTCTCACCGTAAGAGGAGCCCAAAAGAGAAATTTGGGGAGCTGAAGTTCGCGCGTATCTTCAATAGACAAAATACGATGATTTGGTGGCACAAAGGGCATAATAACATTCAAAAAACTTGTTTTTCCCGAACCAGTACCGCCAGAAATAAGAATATTCAATTCATACTGAATAGCAAGCCAGAGAAGGGCAAAAATCTCCGGAGTACATGTTTTATTATTCATAAGATCCGTAATCGTCCACGGATCACGAGCAAACTTTCTAATAGTAATCGTATTTCCTTTATGAGA
>CAYIBE010000117.1:0-2700 GCA_964361555.1 Candidatus Woesearchaeota archaeon
CAATAAGCTCATTTTTTAACGTGAAGAGCGCAACAAGATCGTCCCTCACAAGTGCATCATGAAGTTTTAAAATACCAACAACATAAAGATCTGCGCCGTGACAAAGTGGATCAACAGCGCCATCAACGACCCAGATTTTACCCAAATGATCAACAGCACATTCAAAGGGAAGGATAATCTTTCGTATGTCGTCTTCTCGACCGTCTTCTTTCCAAAATTCATAAGCATCTTTTAAATCATGTAGCGTATACATTGTTCCATCACGAAAAGGTCCAGCTTTAGTGCGTACAAGTTGCACCATATGAGCACCACAACCAAGAAATTTTCCAAGATCATGAACAAACTTTCTAATATATGTTCCAGCTTGACATCCAATTCTAAAAAGAACGTCTTGTCCTTCAATCTCAAGAAGCTCGATGTAATAGATATTTCTTTTTCTTTCCTGTCTTTTCACAGCACTCCTAACCGGAGGAAGTTGTGTAATCTCTCCAGAAAAAACATCAAATCCTTTTTTGATTTTGTTTATTTCAACAGGTCGATGTAGATGCATCAAACACACATATTCTTTGCCAGCAATCAACAAAACTTGCACGATTCTCGTTGCTCGGTCGAGTGCAATAGGCAAAACACCAGTCACTTTAGGATTTCGTTGAGTTTATTCTAACGTCCCAGAGTGACCAGCTTTATCTACGCCAAGGATATCTTTTACATAATCTACTACTTGATGACTAGTAGGACCTGAAGGTTTATTCAAATTTATAATTCCATATTTTATTAACTCTCCCGCACCGCGCTCTTCAGGTTTGCATCCAAAATTATGATTTGTTTCAGCTTCTTTTTTTACTATTATTTTCTTCTTGATATTCTCAAATGGCAAATCCCCCATAATACCCTCCATGATTAATTTTAATTTTTCTTTTCTTTTACTTTCGTTTTTTTACTTCCTAAGCGCCCATATACTTGATCTTCTTTTGTTTTAATTTCACTCTCTTTATCTTTCACAACAGGACGAGGAGGTTCAGGTACTGTACGCTGAGGAGGATGTTCTAAAATCTCTTTCTTCTCTTTTTCGCTTATTTCAGAAGAAGCTTCTTTTTTCTTTCCTAAACCGGGAATCTTCAAAGATAATTCATCTTTCTTTTCTTCCTTCACAGGTTTCAAAAAGTCAAGATCTTTTGCCTTTACATATTCTGCTCTCACAACGCCTTCTTTATCTTTAACAACTTTAACTTCAACATGATGAGGAACATTCTTTCGTCCATGCTCTAGAATCTTCGAATTCAAATAAGGACCAATACGCACATCGTCGCTCTTCATATGTCTCTGTAAGAACATTCTTAATACTTTTATCGCTTTATTTGCTCGCATATATTGGGGAGCTTTCATTACTCCTTTTCTAAGAGGTACATTATACGTTCTTTCTTGTTCCATTATTTTTTCTACCATTGATCATACCGAGCGAGGTTATTTCGCATATATCCAACAATTTGAAAAGCATCAGTCATAGTCAAAGAAGTCTTCCCAATAAGACTGTGATGCCCATAGATCTCTCTTCGCATACGTTCAATGATGCCAGCAGGATCTCGGATAAGGCTTGATTTATCACGGACAACATGTTCAAGAAGAGACTCTACAAATACTGTAGCTTTTTGCGGAAAAATAAATTCTGTCAGGTCTAACTCTAATTCGTTTAAACTCTTCGGATTAACTATTTCTTTAGAAACCATTTTATGCCTTAAGCTTTATTCGTCTCCAGCTTCTTTTGACATGGGTATGTCTTCCAGGATGAACTCTTCTTCCTTTACCATATATTTTAGGAACAGTCCAAAAAGGTGCCCATTTTGTTTGTTCGCGAGCCTTGGTCAATCTACTCTTCTTTGAGGGTCTTTTGATAGTGCTCATTTTCGTGTAACGTGAAACTCTTTTTTTGGTTCTTCTAGTTGGAGTAAAATCTGTTTAAATCCTTCATCACTTAACTTTTCTTGAAGCTGACCTTGTTGTGCAATTTCGCGAATAACAAGAGCAATCTGAAACGCTCGTTCCGGGTTAACAGCTTTAATAGTCCCATAACGTAAAAGAGCTTCTTTTCCTAAAAATTGCTTCGCATTATTCTCAAGAGCAGTCATCTGTTGCTGCAATTTGAGTTGTTCTTGAAAGTTATTCATGTTTTGCTAATCCATCCAGAAGTTTTTTACCTTGAGGAGTAATCATTCTTCCTTTATGAACTCCCTTCTCAACAAACGTAATATATCCTGCTTTTTCAAGTTGCTGTAAAAGAACACGAATGATCTTTCCAGATCCTTTGTAAAAATGCTCAGGTTTATGACCTCTATTCTTACGTCCACCATACATATTACGCAGTTTATTGGTCCCTATAGGTTTATTCAAAATATACATCTTTCGTAAGAGTGATGCTGCTCGGAAATACCACCACTGTGGATCAACAGGCATTCGTTCACGCGCAGTACTTGTTTTTACAAACTGCGCCCATTCTGGTTTTCTCAGCCTCTCTTCTTTCATAAATGCAGCAGCCGTTCTCTTAATAAGTATTTCAGGTTTAATATCAAAAACATTTGCCATATATATCATACCTTCCGGTATTAGATTTGCTATCTCTAGCCAATCTCAATTTTTATTTTAGTCTTTATAAGAGTATCCAAATAATTTTATAATATAGTTAACTCCTATAAAGTAATAAAT
>CAYIBE010000118.1:0-2652 GCA_964361555.1 Candidatus Woesearchaeota archaeon
GAACGAAGTGAGCAAGTTGCCCGCAGGCAACCCTTTAGGGCGGGGAGGACGTCACTTTATCTTTTCTATGAAAACTCTCTGTAGATACTTTTTTAAGAAAGCACTTCTTTTATTTTCTAAGAATACATATGAAGAAACCGTATTTAAAAAAATATGGAACTATTGCTGGTTTTACTATATGGATTGTCGATGGCAATTATATTAGACGTACAATTGATGAAGAGTTCACTAATTTTGACCACCACCACTATGTTCACTTCATTCCAAAAAATGAGTTTTGGATTGATCAAGGATATGGAAGAGGAGAAGAAAAATACTATATTGAGCATATGCTTGTGGAATATTGGCTTATTCGAGATGGAAGGAGTCATTTGGAAGCGAGTAAGAAGGCAGAATTAATAGAACGCCGAGAGAGAAGCAAATCTATAATGTTAAAAAAAATTATCAAGAAAAAAATGCACAGAAAAGAAATTATTCGGAAAATTCATAAAACCCTTCTTAAAAAGTATAGTAAAATTTTGAATGTTTGGATTGTGAATGGTGATCTTGTAAGAGATCTCTTCTTTATTAACTTTACAGAGGGCGGTCACGATAAGGTTTATCCATTTATTCCTGAAAATGAAATTTGGATTGATGACGAGGTTATTCCTAAAGAAAGAAAGTTTATCCTTCTTCATGAGATACATGAACGAAACCTTATGTTACAAGGATGGAGTTATGATTTGCCTAAGAAGAAAGTTCATGGTAAAAAAAGCTTGAAATCTGCTCACTTTTCTGCTAGTGAACTAGAATATTTTTGTAGACATCATCCACATCAAACTGATAAGAAGATTAAAGAGGAATTCGAGAAACTATCTTCACTTCTTGTAGTATCTCCCAAATAATTTTTGCTATTTTCAAATAAAGCTATTGATTTTGGCAGAACCAATATCTTAAACGCTAAGGACTACTTAAGATGGATATTTCGTGCTTGCTCTTACAATTCCTTTGTAGAAATGTTTTTAAATACACTATTGTGTTTTTGTTTTTAAAGCCCGAGTAGCTCAGAAATAACTTCCCCGGTTGAAAAATTCAGGAATTATTGGGCAACAGGTAGAGCACATGCAATTGAGTAATCAATTTGTGAAGCTGTTAACTTGTTGGCTGAGACCATGTGGTCATGTACTAATAATACACCATTTGGAGGTTCGAGGCCAGTTAGAGTTTAAGCTCTATAGGAGGATATCCTCCCTCGGGCGTTTATTTATATTCTCTAGACTAATGTTATCGGACAACCGCGCGTAGAGTATTTAAATGAAAATCTGTCTTTGTTATTATGATGTTTGATAATTCTAAAATACAAATGAGTTCTATTGATAAAAACAATAAAATAAGACTACCAGTCAACTTGACTGCAGATTTGGCTTATTTAATAGGTGTTCATATTGGAGATGGCTCTATGAATTATTACAGATATAAGAATGACTATCGGATATCTTATACTGGCCACTTAATTGATGAGTATGATTGGTATATTAACTTATTAGTGCCTATTATAATAAATCTCTTCAATAAAAATCCAAAGGTTAGAAAAGTTATAAGGCCAAGAAAAAACAGTGTTGAACTATATATGCGATCAAAGGGTATTTTGCAATTTTTGCATAATGGAATTGGATTGCCGCTGGGGCCAAAGATTAATTTGAAAATTCCTAAACTTATATTGAATTCAGATAGAAAAATTAAAAAATGTTTTTTAATGGGTCTGGCCGATACAGAGTTTTGTGTAACTTTCAAGAAAAGAAACAAAGACACTCACTATTATCCTGTTATTGAATACTCAACGTCTGACTATTTATTAATGGAATCGGTTATTGAATTATTGAGAGAATTTGGCATCAGCGGTTATGTTTTAAAAAAATATCAGACAAAAAGAAATAATTCTATACTGTCAACAAATCAATTACATTTGAATGGTGAAAATAACTTAATGAAGTGGATGAATATTATTGGCTTTAAATCCGAAAAACACCTAACTAAAATTGAATTTTGGAAAAAATTTGGAATGTGCCCCCCAAATACGAATCTTTTAGAGAGAAGAATGATTTTGAATGGGGAGCTTGATGTACTCTCATACTATTACTAAAATGTGCTCTCGATATGAAGAACTTTTTGGACTTTTGGTTGTTTTTATTATCTAATTTACACTTTTTGAGTGTTATAATCTATTTATAATAAAATTTTCGTTTGGTATTATGGAAGTTATAACAAAAAACCGATAGGACCATTAGTGAACATAAATCCTTTTTAATAAAGAAATATCATTAATAGAATAAAGAGGGATCTTATGAAAAAAGCAGGTGTATTATTGTTGCTCGTTGTTTATTGTTCTCCTCTTGTTTTTGCTAGCCATGGTGGACCAAATCACGGGTATAGAGACAATTTTCAGTCTTATAATCTAGGAATAAATACCTTGCAACCACACTGGGTTCCCCAATATCCTTTGTTTGTCGAAGTCATGGATGAAAAAAACAATAAATTTGTTCGCTTAAATTCTATGTCGTCCATAGGCGGAGATAGAGACTTGCACATTGTACTTAACGAAACGAATGTTATCTCGTTAATACCGCAAAATATAGACCTTCAGTGGAGTTTCAAAGTTACAGATTGTAATTC
>CAYIBE010000119.1:0-2627 GCA_964361555.1 Candidatus Woesearchaeota archaeon
TTGATGGATAATGTTAAAGCTCGACTCATGGAAATACCCCAGAAGTAATCCATGAAATGGCGCGTTTCTCCTGCACGGATGTTTTCGAAATCCAAATGAGGGGAAGCGTTTTCGTAACTTTCTATTAATTCATCTTTGGTTAAGGTGGAGAATTTCATGCGCTTTCCGTCTTTTTGATGAGCGATGAAACGGAGACAGTTGTATCCTAGAAGGCTACCTTCATCATCAAAATCAGCTCCACATGTAAAAATGTCTGCTTTTTTAACGAGCTCTTTCAGTGCATCTAAATATTTTTTTGAGAATTCTGATGCTTTTCTGACTTGATATAACGGCTGCCAAGAAATATCGAAGACTGGATAATTCCAACCCTTTTTTTCTGTTTCAGCTAAGGTGAAGAGATGACCAACAGCACATGCTACAAGAATTTTTTTCCCTTTGTGCACTAATTCATAATAAGGAACTTTATCTATTGTTAATTTCTTAGGTTTTTTATCAGCGAGAGCTTCTGCTATCTTTGCGGCTGCATCTGGTTTCTCTGCCAAGATTAACTCACATTTCCCTTCTTCTTTCTTTATCATAAACTACAACATTTATGTTAAACTATATAAAAGTCTTTTGATTTGTTAAATTATCCGAAATCTTTTCTGAGAATATGAATTTTTTACATAACTTTTGAAAATCTTTGTTGAAACTTCTTAGTGTAAAGAAATCATTAAATAATTCCATATTCCATCAAAAGGATGAAGAACTTAATTGAAACTATTTTGTTAAATCAAGGAATTAGCTTATCTGAATTATCGAGAAAAATACCTGTACCGTTTTGGACTTTATGGCAGGCAAAAAACGGTGATAAAAACTATCTGACAAGTAAACATTTACAAAGACTTCATACATTAGCGACAAAACCTAGTTACTTATTGAAGCACACTTCTCAGTTCTTGATAAATATGAACAAAAAATCATTTCTCAATGTGTCTAGTATTCTTCCTCCAAAGTCTAGAACTGGATTTCCTGTTTATGTTCAATTTAAAAAAAAGAAAATGCGGGTGTGGTATCAGCCAAAAAGTCGCAAATATGCTGAAATAACTCTGCCTTCTTACATTTCATTTGATGAATTTTTCATTGCCGGATTAGGACTATCTGTTGGAGACGGTCTAAATAACCCAAATTTACGCAATATGCACTATACTTTTGCAAATACCAATTTGAGTCTTGTAAAACATATTCTTCATTGGTTAAATCATTATTTTCAGATACCTGAGCACAATCTACAGTTTTATGTTTTTATACCTCTAGGTATGAACGCCCAAGGTGAACTAACAAACATCTCTCAAACATTAGGGGTAAATGTTAACAGACTAAACTTTTACATGAAAGAACGCCATAGAAAACCTAGCGTTATGATTCAGCTAAGTAACGCTGTTTTTCAATGTTTTTATTTAGAACTTTTTGATAAACTTAAAAACGTTATATTTGAAAATGATTTATATAGAAGATGGTTTCTTAAGGGTCTTTTTGCAGCAGAAGGTCATGTCAAACATAGTGAATATGGCACGATCGAGAGCTTGCAGTTTTCGTTTAACCCAAAAACTGAAAAGACGTTAATTGCTTTTGTACAGCAATGTTTGAAAAAAGAAGGCTTGCGTTCAAAAGCAAACAAACGCGGGGCAGTATACCTTTGTGATTATAACAATATGATTAAGTTGTATCTTTTAGGAATTCTTGATCTTCATAAGGATAAGAAAGAAAAATTTCTTCGCTTATGCAAAAATGCTCAATTACAGGTACACTTTAAACCAGGGATTGTTAATAAATTGATTACTCAATCACAGAGTAAGATGGCAGAAGAGTGGAATGTTAGTCAAACTTCGATTTCTCACTATAACACAGAAAACCGACTGGATTTTCGGTTAGCCCAGCAGTTCTTTGGGAAAAAGGAACTTCTTCAGAAAATGAGATATCTGAAAGTTCATACTAATATTCTCAAAGAACGAGAAGCGATGAGATTTATGACTGATTTGTTGTGGTAACCTAGAAAGATTTAAATTCTCTTTAAACGCTCTCTTTCCTTCACGAAGAACCAAAAACTTTTTGGCGTACTTCACCTTCGTTTAGGAAGTATTTTATTTGGATTCGTTCCTCTTTTTATCTGATTAGGAGAATCCACCACAACGGCAAGTTTGGTCTTCTTTTGTGCCTAAATTAAAAGTTGAAGACATAGCCATCGAAATTATAGGCCGTAACATACATCTTATAATCATCTCTTGTTCATAGACTCCGTAATTATTTTTCCGTCTTTTTTTATGATTGTTTCAATTTTCAATTCCGCTGTCTCTAATTCTTCATAGCATTGTTTAATCGTATCTACCCCATATTGAAATTTATCTAAAGATTCTTTTAGAGGCAAATTCCCGCTTTCTAAATCTTCGATGATTTCTTTAAGCTTTTTTAAATTTTCTTCAAATGAAATAGTTTTTGGCGACATTTTAGTTCCTCCTAATTTTTTTAATCTGAGCATCTAGTTTTCCTTTATGCAATATTATATTTATATTATCTTGTAGTTTAACATCTGAAAAACTTTTAACTATTTTATTATCTTTCATTATTATACTATATCCTCTTTTTAA
>CAYIBE010000120.1:0-2615 GCA_964361555.1 Candidatus Woesearchaeota archaeon
TACAACAGCAGGAAGTACATTATCGACAATACTTGAAAAATCTTTTGATTGCACTTGAATATTTGAAATATCTTCTTGTAATGTGTCAATCTGTGAAGAAGAGATCTGTATTTTTTCATTAATTTTTTGAAATTGTTTATTTACATCTGTTTTTATAGTGCTTACTTCAGAGCTTATTGTCGTTAACACTGATTGATGCGTTTCTAAATCTGTGTTTATATTTTCCAATTCTTCTTGGATTTTTTTGTTTGTTTGCATTTGATAGATAATGGTACTTACCAATAGTATAAATATAATTCCTTCAACGATGTAACTGATTTTGTTTTGTTTCATCTTTTTTGAGTATGTTCTTTGGTTTATAAGGACCTAGGAGGATTTGAACCCCCGGTCTCGCGGTTTCTTACAATATCCCGAAGCCGCGCGCTTTATCCAGACTAAGCTATAGGTCCGCTTTATAAAGTATATTAGGAGCTATTTCCCCTTTTAATATTTTCTTTCTTTATTCTTAAGGTTACGAGAGGTCTTTCGTAATATATATAAACTTCTCAGCCCCTCTGATTTTTAGATGGATTATTACATTGCAGGCTTAGATCCTGGTACAACAATCGGATTTGCTCTTTTAGATCTGAATGGACATCTTGTTGCGGTTGATTCGTTTAAGGGAACGATTGATGATGTTTTTTCCCTAGCTTCCCGATATGGAAAAATTATTATTGTTGGTACTGATGTTTCTAAAGTTCCTAAGACTCTTGAGAAATTTGCTTCGCGTATTGGTGCTTTACTTATTTCTCCAGATTATGATCTGATGCACTATGAAAAACGAAAAAAAGCAAAGAATTTTTTAAAGCGCTACGACCTTAAACTGAAAGATAAACATCAACAAGATGCTCTTGCAGCAGCGCTGATTGCTTATCGTCACTTTAGCAGCTTATTTAATAAGATTCATAATGAATTCTCTGATGAAGAAATTACGTATGCTGTCAAAAAGGAAATTCTTCTTCATAATACTTCTATTAAAAAAGCTCGTCAGCGTGTCGAGTCTTTTGAATTATCTTAACTCTTTAATAATGTAAAAAAGAAAACGTGTACTACTTGCGTCTTCTTCGAGATCGGAATCATATACAGAGAAGTGATGCTCTGTTACGAATGAAAAAGAGCAGTTTTCAGGTATTATTTCCCATTTTGGTTTTACTTCGAGACCTGCTCGTATGTAGTTTGTTGCTCCCCAACCACGTAATGCGCTTCTGTCTTCCCACAAGGTTAAGCTACTGCTTCTTATTTTTACGTGTGAATTGATGATGTAGCCATATGTTTCTATGCCTGCTCCGAGATGTAGTTTTATTCTGTCTTCCCAAAGAGGATACCAATCGATACCTAATCCTAGGAGACCGACTGTTGCAGTAGTTTCTACACGAATATTTGTTTGTAGGGGAATGAAAGGATAGATATGATCTTCTCCTTTGATATTGAAATGTCCTGCTCCACATTTCATTGTACATGAAAGATACGGATCTTTTGAAAAAAAATATTCTCCTTCAATTTGGGGAAAATAGAAGCCACCTTTTCTTGTCAGTTCTTTTATCGTTTCTGGATTATAATCTTGAGCAACAAGAGAGACAGCTCTTTCTATCTCTTTTGTTTCTTTATTCAGTTTTTCTCCATTAAGGAAAAGAGGGATATTTGTTCCTATCTTTAACCTATGTGGCAACCAATCAGAAGGATGTTGTTTTTTTTCTTGGAACCCCCTTGTTTCGTTTTGTAAGGGCGTAAGAGATATATTTATTGGACTCGGTGTCGTACAACCTGCTGCGATAAGTGTCAATGCACTTAAGAGTTTTTTACGTTTTTGCATTCGTTTCTTGATTTTTTTCCTTTCTTAAGCTTTGTTGTGGAGAATCATAAACTATTTATCTCTGTTCTTTTACTGTTATTTGTATGGAACTGCAAGAATTGGTTACCTCTCTTGATTATTTAAAAAATACTGTTAAAGAAAAAGATGTTTATTATTCTCATGCGAAGGTAAAAACACAGTTTACTGTGCTTATGCGTCAGGCAGCAATGATTTTTCATGAAAAGGAACAAAAAATTGCTGAATTGAAGAAAAAAGTTATGGATCGACCGCATGGACCTTATGGTTCTGATCTTTTAATGGCTTGTTCTTTTATTTATGATCTTTTGGATAAAAAACTTGCTCAAGATCTGAAAACGCATAAGACTTTTTTGGGCGCAGGAGATCTTATTAAAAAAGCAGGAATTGCCTTACGACAAGGACATGATGAGTATACTATTCATCTTTGTGATTCTGCTGTGGAGGCATTTTTACGAGAGGTTTTCGATGTTCCTTCGACTATTGTTGGTGCGGGAAGTGTTAAATTTTTGAGCGAATGTATGATTTTACATGTTCCTCAGGGAATGGAACTTTATTTGAAAGAAGTGAAAAATAAAGTGTGCCAAATGAATAACCAAATTAAACATAAGGCTTATGTACCTACGAAATTAGATGCGATTAATTCATTAAAAGTAACCGAGGAGATGTATGCTCGAAAACATTTATTTTATTCTATTACTGCGGAAGAAAAGAAAAAAGTCCAAAAAGGAATTGGGCTATTTGATGA
>CAYIBE010000121.1:0-2584 GCA_964361555.1 Candidatus Woesearchaeota archaeon
CATCCATGATCGATGAACCAGATAACATTGTTGCCATCAGAGATTCGTGGCCTGGCGCATCAATAAACGAGACTTTTCGTAATGGTTTTGCTGTCTTTGTTTTCTTTGAAGTATACGTTTCTTTGTCTTTGTAGAATATTGCGTCTGCGTATCCTAAACGTATTGTAATTCCGCGTTTAATTTCTTCTGAATGGGTATCTGTCCAGATGCCCGAGAGTGCTTTGAGAAGCGTTGTTTTCCCATGATCAACGTGACCTACGAGGCCTATATTGATCTCTGGTTGACTTTTTTCAATGGATTTGATCATGATTGAAGAAAGAAGTGGTTTCTTTATAAAGATTCTTGTCGTTTTTACACGGAATTATTTCACCGGTTCAGGAGCATATCAAGATCGCTTTTGTTTATTTTCATTATGCTAGCTGGTCTTGTAACTAGCGTTGGTACTTCATTTTCCCATCGTGCAACCCATTCTGCCTCACTTGTCCTATTTTTTGATGGTTTTTTTAGCATAGATACTAGCGAAGGTTTTAATAATAATTCATGTTCATAGATTGCGAAAAGTGTACCGTAATAGTTTTCTTGATTTTTTGTTACATGTACTAGTTTATCAAGATATTGTGTAATTGGTTCTGAATAATCTATGAAATTTTGAAATTCGTCTTGCGTGATGCTTCTGAAACCAACAACTATATTTGTATTTACTGCCTCTGCATTTGCGTCCGCTATATATACCCTTCCCTTTGGACCGTATATCCATCTTAGTCTCTCTGTTAATGTAATGTATTGACTGTCGCAATCGAGAAGTTTGCCGTATAATGGGCCTTGTAATGTCCAGAGAATTATGTACTGCTCTTTGCATTCATTAAGATCCGCTACTGGAGATTTTGGTCCTAACTTACTTTCCATACGTGACTTGCATTGCTTCTCTTTATAAATTTTTCTTTCTGTAACTACTCTATGATAATTATTTAAATCCGTATTTTCCTTTTAACGGGACAAACTGAAAATATCCGAGAAATTCTTTTTTTATCTGAAGATCTTGTTTTTTTATTTTTATTAACTCTTGCGTTTCTTTGTTTCCCACTGGTGCGAGCAGAATTCCTGGATCTTTTAATTGATCAAGGATGTGTTGTTCTATTTTTGGTATTGCGACGGTAAAAATAATGCGATCATACGGTGCTTCTCGTTGATACCCCTGTGAACCATCTGTTTCGATGATTTCTACGTTCGTATATTTTTTGAGATTACTTTTTGCATATTCCGCGAGCTCTCGAATGATTTCTGTTGTGAAAATCTTTCCGTTCTTTGTGAGGAGTGAAAGAAGTGCTGCTTGATATCCGGATCCTGTACCAATCTCTAAGATCTTCTGCCCTTCATGCACTTCTAGCGCTTCTGTCATGATTACGACCGTTGTTGGCTGAGAGATTGTTGCACCCCATCCTATTGGAAGAGGTATATCTTCATATGCCATTTTTTTGTAGTTTTTGAGAATAAAATCTTCTCTTTTGACTTTTTTAAATGCGTCAAGAACACGTTGATCTTTTACAAACGCTTTTTCTTGCCATTGGTGAAGCAATGTTGATTTTTGCATCCTTTTTATATGGGCATAGAAATATTTAAAAGTACGTAAAAGTCTTCTTTTCTTGAAGAGGTGACATGACGAGTAAAAAAGATTATCGAATTTTTGCGGATTCGTTTATGAAACAGTATTCTGCGAAGAATAAAGACTTTGTACGTTACTTATTGAACTCTGAAGATGTCAAAGACAGCTACCATTCGTTAGCTGATCAAGAGATTCCTGATCATCAAATTACTGAAATTTTTAAGAAAAGTGTTAAAAATGTGCAGGAAGGACATAGGAGCAGACCTGATGAGTTTGTGCACCATCTTACGAAGCATGTTGCTCGGCAAGGACATAAAGAAGCTGTTGATGATTTTTTCAAAAGAGGACTTATTGGTAGGGATCAGTATGAACAATCTCGAAAAAATGTCGTTCATCATTCTCATAAATTGGGAGAATATATACGAGGAATTATGTTTTTTTCTCTTGCTTTGGCAACGTTTTTTCTTTTGAAAAGTACGCAACACCTTGATTTAACAAAGGCAGTTCTTGGAGAAGACGTTATTGATCTTAATGTGATCTATGGCACTATTTTTCTTGTTGTTGGATTAGGACTTGTTCATTTTTATTATCGCAGGATGGAAGCTCATTCAAAGTCTTTAGAAAAAGAATCTCACCCTTACGTGAAAGATTTAATGATCGTCTCATTCCTTTTTGCAAGTTATTTTTTGATTATGGGTCTTGCTTCTGGTAACTTTATGGGTGCTGTTCTTGGTGGTGGAGAAACAGATTTGAATGTTATCTATGGTGTTATTTTTTTACTCTTTGGATTAGCCTTGAGTCATTTTTATTATCATCGTCAGATTTAGAATTTTTTGCGACATTATCATAAAATTTCATATTATACAAACGAATATTTACTTTTTATAGTTACTCGAGCAACCATTTCCATAAAGGCACAAATTTAATTTTTGTGTTATCTATAATTTCTTCTCCTTCTTTATTCCTGCTTATTATAATTAA
>CAYIBE010000122.1:0-2580 GCA_964361555.1 Candidatus Woesearchaeota archaeon
CGTTCAGGCAACAACTCTGTCGCTTGGTTCGGGGCTAGTGCTGGCGGGGTCTATCTCGGCTGCTGGAGTCCGCAGAACTCGGTCGATGGGTTGGGGGTACGTCGCGCCATAAACAGCGTTAAGTAAAATGCAAAACTCATTGACGGTCTAGAGTCTAGTAATATTCTATAGATGTTACACGCATGCAGATAAATCGATTGATAAAACAAGGAGCATTCGGTAACCAAAAGTAACTAAAGGTAACTTTATAAAGAACATCACATTAGTTTTTTTGTGACAACACCAGTAAAAATAGATCCAATCTTAAAAAAGAAAATAGAATCACTCATTCAAAAAAACGATAACAGAATAGACTTTCCTTCTATAAAAAATTTTATTGATAAAGCAGTTCTGAAATTGCTCAAAGAGGTAGAAAAGAAAAAATGAATAAGAATTATCTATTCATCTTCGCCATAATCTTCGTACTGGTCCAGGGAGCAAGAGCACAAGATTTTTTTGTATCACCATCACTCATAGAAGTATCCATGCGGGTAGGATCCACACAGCAAGGATCATTCACAATAACTTCACAAGTAAACACATCAATAAAAATCTCTCTTTCCGATTCATTAAGAGAAAGTATGACATTGAACAAAACAGAAATAAACGCAACAACAGAAGAAAAAATTGACTTTCTTATTACGCCAAAAGAAACAAACGCGGCAATTAAAACAGGAATAATAAACATAGTATCACCAACTCAAGAACAGGAAATACCAATTCTCCTCATAATAACACCAAAAAGAAAAATCTTTGATGCAAATCTAAATCTTCCACAAAAAAGAGTCTTTCCTTCTCAATCGTTTGAAGTAAAACTAGAAATGGTAAACTTAGGAAATTTTAAACCAATTTTAACAAAAATTCGTATGCAAATAAAGAATCTTCAAGGAAACATCATTCAAGAAAAAATAATCTCAGAAACAATCGATAAAGAAAAAATAATCTCCCATAGATTCACGATACCACAAACAGCAGCAGGAGTATATCGAGTAGAAGCAGAAATTCAATCAGAATTTTCAACAGAGCATGCAGCATCTTTTTTCAGAATAGGAGAAACAACAAATGAAGAAGAACAAACAGCACGTTCCTGGATATATATTCTAGCAATAATCATTCTTATTCTATTCATAGGCTTAGGCATGCGTGCAGGAATAAAATCCACATTTCTTCGTTATATTCTCATTTTTATTGTTCTTGGCGTACTCATCACTATACTTTCCTTAAATGTAATAATACCAAAAAGCCAAGAACAAGAATATCAAAAAACAACAGTACAGGGAAACAATTTCACCAAGCAATTAAGTATAGCTGACCTCACGCGAGAGGAATTTCTAAAGAATATGACTGATCATTTCGTTATTTATATCATCAATAGCTCTCAGAGAGAACAACAAAAACCAACGATAACATCAGACAGAAAAAATTTATTGATCTCATTTGACACGGTTAAGTTAGAAATAACAAAAGCAGGAAGAAAGTACGTACTAAGTATCATTCAAAAAAATACAGAAAAACAAGAATGTAATTTTATCTGTCTATGGAAAACATTATTTCTCACAGAAACAAGCATACTCTTGCTTATAGTATTATTTATCCTAATCTATACTCAAAAAAAACAGCAGAAAGAAAAACCACAAGAACAATCCAATACGAATATGCTGTCTCAAGCAGAAATAACTCTCGTAAAAAATCCATTTGTTTCACTAAAATTACTTCTAATTCACATACTTCAAATCGAGTATGAACCGACACTAGAACAATTACAAGAAGAAATAAAACAAAAAAATCTCACAAAGAAGTTTAAAGAGTCACTCATCACATTTTTAGGAGAATTAAATGAAATGTATTATAGTAATGAAAAGAAAACAAAAAAAGCAATGAAATCACTAGCAAGAGACCTTTTCCTTCAATTAAAAGCGTTTTATGAAAACCAATATAAAGACGAAAATACTCAACTAAAGAAAGAGGTGAAAGAATAAGTGGAAAAAATCTTAGCAAAAGAAGAAGCAAAAACAAAACAAAAAAAACTAGAAGAAATAAAACAAGAAATAGCTAAAGGAATTATTGGTCAAGAAGAAGTAGTCAAAAGCATTATTTGCGGTATTTTATCAAATGGACATATCCTCGTAGAAGGATATCCAGGAATTGCAAAAACACTTCTCGTTCGCGTTTTTTCTCATGTTCTCGGCCTCACCATAAGCAGAATCCAGTTTACTCCAGATTTATTACCAAGTGACATAATAGGATTAACAGCATATGAACCAAAAAAAGGATTTTATACAGTAAAAGGGCCGATTTTTGCAAACTTCATTTTAGCAGATGAAATTAATAGATGCCCACCAAAGTCGCAGTCAGCGCTCCTCGAAGCAATGCAAGAACGACAAGTAACGATAGGAAAAGAAACATTTCCTTTGAGTTATCCCTTCTTTGTTCTCGCAACACAGAACCCTCTTGAGCAATTGGGTACCTATCCCTTGCCAGAAGCACAGCTTGATCGTTTTTTATTTAAAATAAAAATGCAGTATCCAACAACAAAAGAAG
>CAYIBE010000123.1:0-2556 GCA_964361555.1 Candidatus Woesearchaeota archaeon
TATTGGATCAGGAGATTTCCATCCTCTTGCATTAAAAAAATTCAACAAGCCAATTTACCTTCTAAACCCATTAACAGAAAAGTTTGGAAGAATCTCAAAAGAAGAATTACAGAAATTAGAAAAAGAAAAAAAAGGAAGATTACTAAAGTTTTTTGCTGCAAAAAAAGTAGGTATTATCATATGCACAAAACCGGGACAAGGTTTATTTCATCAAGCACTCAAACTTCAGGAAAAATTAAAGAAAGAATCATTTCTCTTTTTATGTAACGATGTCGATCCGACAGAATTTGAAAATTTCTCAGATATTGATATGTGGATCAACACAGCCTGTCCAAGAATCGAACATAAAAAAATAATAAATATGACTGATTTACCAAAAGAAATTTTTAAAGATAAATAAAATATTCACCACGTAATAATTTTAAGATTGGGAATCACTGAAAAATGCTTAACATTTCTTGTAACTAATATTTTATTCCCAACAACAGCAGTCACTCCAATTAAAATATCTCCTATACCAATAGTTTTTCCTTTCCTCTTTAAAAATGAAGAGACTTTTCCGGCATCAGAAGCTATTTTCTTAGTGACATCCAAAATAAAAAAGTTATCAATTAATTCTTTAGTTAAGATTAGTTCTGACTCTCTATTCGATAAATATGCGCCCTCCATCAATTCAAAAACAGAAAGGACAGAAACAGAGATATCTTCAATAAAGATATTCCTTTGTTTAATGTTTTCTATGGTATGTAAATCGCCTCGTAACAAATCAACGACAATATCGGTATCAAAGAGGTAATTCAATCAGTACTCCTCCATTTTCCACTGTGCCTCCTCTCTAAGATTTCATCAAATATCTTTTTCATTTCAGGAATGTCTTTCCATGCTCCAACAAAATCACTTAATGGTCGTTTAGATGTTTTCAATTCTCTTCGTATAACATCAGAAAAACTCTCATTCTTCATTTTCCGTGATTTAAGCAAATGATAAGCATCATCCATAATTGTAATGGTTTTTGTTCCCATAAACATATGTGTACATGTACATGTATTTAAACATTTCGCTTACGTTGTGGGTATCTTTAAATAGATAGATGAAGAGTATGACTATATGATCTCCATTGAAGAAATGGCTACATTCTGCAAAAGACGTGGTTTTATTTACCCAAACTCAGAAATTTATGGCGGTCTAACAGGGTTCTTTGACTACGGCCCATTAGGCGTAGAAATAAAGAATAATATCAAAAAAGAATGGTGGAATACATTCGTAAGAAGAAGAGAAGACATTGTCGGTATTGATGGATCAATTATTACTCATCCCAAAGTATGGGACGCCTCTGGTCATACCTCTTCATTTCAGGATATTATGATAGAATGCAAAAAGTGTAAAGAGCGCTACAGAGCAGATCAATTAATAGAATCAATCACAAAAGAAAGAGCAGATGGATGGAGTATAAAGAAGATAGAAAGTTTCATAAAAAAACAAAAGATAAAATGTCAAAAATGTAATGGAGAATTAGCAGAAGCAGCTCCTTTCAACCTCATGTTTCACACATATGTAGGACCCAAACAAGATAAAGAATCATTAGCATACCTGCGCCCAGAAACAGCACAAGTAATCTTCACAAATTTTAAACTGGTACAGGAAAACGCTAGGTTAAAATTGCCTTTTGGTATTGCTCAAATAGGAAAAGCATTCAGAAATGAAATCTCTCCAAGAAACTTTCTTTTTCGTTCACGCGAATTTGAACAGATGGAAATAGAGTATTTTGTTCACCCGAAAAAAAGAGAAGAATGCGAACAGATAGGAGAAGTAGAAAATCACGAGCTATTCATATACTCAGAAAAAATGCAAGAAGAAGAATCAAAACCAAAAAAAATGAAAATAAAAGAAGCATTATCAAAAAGAATAATAAAAAATCCGTGGCATGCATATTGGTTAGCAACATGCCATCAATGGTTTATTTCTTTAGGAGCACACCAAGATCATTTCAGAATACGCCAACATGTAAAAGACGAACTTTCACATTACTCAACAGATACATGGGATATTGAATATGAATTTCCCTTTGGATGGAAAGAACTATTAGGAATAGCAGATCGCGGAGATTATGACCTCAAACAACACATGCATCACTCAAAGAAAGATCTTTCATTATTCGATGAAGAAACAAAAGAGAAGATTATTCCACAAGTAATAGCAGAACCATCCATTGGAGTTGACCGCACTTTTCTCGTATTCCTCTATGATGCATATACCTACGATAAAAAAAGAGAAAATATCGTGTTAAAATTACATCCGAAACTCGCTCCAATACTAGTAGCAGTCTTCCCTTTATTATCAAATAAACAAGAATTAACAAAAAAAGCACGAGACGTATTTAATATGTTAAAAGAAGAATTCTCTTGCTTCTATGATGCTTCTGGGAGTATAGGAAGAAGATACAGCAGACAAGATGAAGTAGGAACACCATTTTGTATAACTATAGACTTTGACTCATTAACTCAGCAAGATGTTACAATACGATTGCGTGATACAACAGAACAAAAAAGAGTAAAA
>CAYIBE010000124.1:0-2553 GCA_964361555.1 Candidatus Woesearchaeota archaeon
ATAACCAAGTGCTTATTCTCAGTTATCTAGTTTACTATAGAGAATATACTGGCTTTTAAAAGCCTTTCGGAGAAGAAAAATGAAATATGTTATTGATACAAGCGCGCTTATTAAGAAAGCTGTTACAACGTTATTGAAAGAAAAAAAGATTTCTGGAACATTAATTATTCCGCATGCTGTTATTGCAGAATTGGAAAGTCAAGGAAATCGAGGATTAGAAATTGGGTTTATTGGGCTAGAGGAAATTCAGGATATACGAACGAGTGGAAAAATTACTATTGAGTTTATGGGTGAACGACCTACAGAAACTCAGATTAAATATGCTAAATCTGGAGAAATTGATGCTATCATTCGAGAGATTGCATTTAAAGAAAAAGCAATTTTGATCACGGGAGATAAAGTTCAAGCTGAATCAGGAAAAGCTTTTGGATTAGATGTTCTTTTTCTTGAACGGGAAGCAGTCAAACAAGTATTACTTTTTGAAAAATACTTTGATGATACTAGTATGAGTGTGCATATTAAAGAAGACTCTCCTGTCTATGCAAAACGAGGAAAACCTGGAGAATGGATTTTAACAAACGTTGGTGAACCACTCGACGGAAAACAAATAGAAACAATGGCAAAAGAAGTCATTGAGAACAGTCGTCTTGATCCTAAAACGTTTATTGAAATTTCTCGTGGAGGAATGACGATTGTTCAGGCGAGACATTATCGTATTGTGATTGTTCGTCCTCCTATTAGTGATGGATGGGAAATGACGATTGTGAAGCCATTAAAAAAACTTGATTTGGAAGCGTATCATCTCCATAAAACGTTATTTGAACGCTTAAAAGAGAAATCACGAGGTATTCTTGTGGCAGGTGAACCTGGATCAGGAAAAAGTACGTTCGTGCAAGCACTCGCAGAATTTTATTTACAATTGGGAAGAATTGTAAAAACAGTTGAAAGTCCGAGAGATTTGCAGTTAAGTAATGATATTACTCAGTATAGTAAAAATTTTGCTTCGGGCGAAGATATTCATGATATTCTTTTTTTATCGAGAGTTGACCATATTATTTTTGATGAAATGCGAGATAGTCCTGATTTCAGATTGTATTCTGATTTGCGTTTAGCTGGAAGTGAATGTATTGGTGTTATTCACTCAAGTGGTCCTATTGATGCAGTACAACGATTTATTACGCGCATTGATGTCGGTACGATACCAAGTGTTATTGATACTATCTTATTTATTGATCGTGGAGCGATTAAGAAAGTACTTGGTTTGAAAATGTTGGTGAAGGTTCCTACGGGCATGATGCAGGATGATTTAGCGCGACCTGTTATCGAAGTGCGCGATTTTGAAACCAATAAGCTCGAGTATGAAATCTATAGTTATGGTGAAGAAACTGTTGTTATTCCTGTTGAAGAAGAAACGAAGTCTGAAGGAATAAAAAAACTTGCGGCCCGGAGTATTGAAGATGAGTTGAAGAAATATACTCGAAAAGTTGAGGTGGAGGTTGTTGGAAATACGCATGCTATTGTGTATGTTCCTGAAAGCGATATTTCTCGAGTTATTGGAAAAGAAGGAAGTACTATTATGAAAATTGAAAAAATACTTGGTATTGGTATTGATGTGAAGGAGTTAAAAGAAGAGAAGCGCGTATTGAAGTATTCTCTTGCTGAAGATAAAAAAAATCTGAAAATCTTTGTTGAACCTGGATTAGAGATTGAAATTTTTGTTCGAGATAAATTATTGCTTACTGGATACAGTAGTAAAAGAGGAGAAGTGCGCATTAACAAAAATAGCAGTATTGGCAGAGAATTGCTTACGGCATTAAAACGAAAGGATACGATTGACGTGCGAGGTTAATATTTCGTACTGTATGTTTTGTATACTAGCTATAGAATTATAATAATCGATTTAAAGAAGTTAAAGATTGTTGATTTTTTATGATAGGATATTGTGCTGTTTCTTCTGAAATTAGAGAAAGAATTTTGTCTGGATCTTTAACTACTGGTAGCGTTGATACTAGAATTACTGATGGTAAATTTGCTGATCGTTCACTTGAGGATCGTGTTCAGCCTTCTTCGTTTGAACCTGCGATAGATGATCATCTATTTATTCTTGATGCAGATACTGGCGCTATTATCCGTCCAGACATTCATGAACCTATTAGAAGAACTCTTTTGCGTTTGCCGAAGAGACAAAGACAGAAAGTAACAATCAATCAGGGGTTTGAACTCAAAAAAAGATTTAGCTATTTACTTCCTCTTCGAGATACTGTACTTCTTGAAAATGGAGAGTATGTTATTTCTTCGCCAAAAAGCAGTCGTGGGCGTTTATTTTTGCATACTCGATTTTTATCTGATTTTAATCCTTGTTTCAATGAAATTGACAGTAACTATATCGTTAATGCGCGTCCTAATCTATGGTTGCTGATACAGCCTACGCAGTTTAATGTAATTATTTATCCTGGCATGACGTTTAATCAACTTCGTTTTTTTACAGGAACTGACGCACAGTTAAATGATGATGAAGTTAGAAGAGAAGTAGAAATTAATAAACTTCTTTAC
>CAYIBE010000125.1:0-2550 GCA_964361555.1 Candidatus Woesearchaeota archaeon
GACCCAACGAGAACCGAGACGCTTAGAGGATGTTGTTCACGATACTTCTCAGAGTGCAGATAGGGTACTTGGCCATACTGATGCAGTAACGCAACCTGCTGATCAGATACGACCGATAAACGGAGATCTTGCCGGAAAAGTTACTGATACACTTGTTGATTACACGCCTCAGACTATTGATCCCTTGCTAGACAACCTTGACGGTGGAGGCTATAATTCTCTTTCCCGACAACCTGATGATGTACAAACTGCTGCAGACGTGAAACTTGATTACACACCTCATGGAAATGGTTCGCTGAAAGAACATCATGATGTTGATCATCCGGCACCTTCTTCTAGCCCTGTTGTTTCTGTGCCCATAAAATTGGATGAGGTTGTGACTACGGAAGATTTTCTTGACACGATTGATTATGATCCCAAGGTTGAGTATACGCCGTTGGTACAACCTGTTCGTGCTCTTCCGAAACATGATGTTCCCATCCTGGCGCCTGAGAAGATCTATCGTAAACTCTGCACAACACATGTTGGAGACAGAGCTACACTTTACTTCATTGATAAGCGTGAAATTTATGGGGCACTTGTTTTCAACCGTTTCCGGGCTGGCGGGAGAATTATTAACATTGAGAAGGAAATAAGCGTGGACTTTGATCTTTTTGACCTTGCTAATGTACGATTATAGAAGTGAGTACGGTTAGGACTCCATATGAATACTAATTGACTGTATATTTCTCTTTGTGATTTAACTATTCTTTTCTGCCCAGCTATTCGGATTCCCGAAGTATGCAGCAATGTCAAAACTCATACCAACAAAACTAGCTCCAAATGTTGTCAAAAATCCATAAAGGAATGCTAAAGCCGCCGCTTTTCCATTTATTATTGAAACTTGATAATCTCCGGGCCATTTTAGCCACTCATTTTTATTAATCAAGACCCCTCTGTTTAGTATACATATTAAATCAAATAACTCACCCCACCCGTTTTCTTTTATTTCTTCAATAAGAGTTTCCCATTCAGCTCCTTCATATGCAAATACTATACGAAGAGGGCGTCCTATATTCTGTCCTACAGTTATCTGAGCACTCGAGCTTCTGTCAAGATTTGCAACTTTAGCTAATATGTTCCCCGCTTTTCGAAGTTTTTCTCTCGTAAGATTTGATTTGATTTCTAAGACGGAAAATACTCCTTCAGCTAAATAAACCTCTGCAGATCCGTAGTGGTGCAAACAAGGTGCGTCGTCTCTTAGTATAATGATATCCAATTGTCCTGTTTTGTTCTTTTTACTATCCCAGATCTCTCCGCTTCCTACAGACAACCTTGGAGGTAACACTTTTCTTAAAAATTCTTCAACGAATAATTCTCTGTTTCTTCCCTTGTTTGATGATGCTCCTTGTTGTCCTGATTGTTTATACTTAGACAGAAGAACTTCAGCCGTACTTTTAAAATAATCATAAAGTAATGGTTTTTCTTCAGTCATTTTGTTTTAATGCAATCTAAATCCGTGCATTAACCCCCATATATAAAATCCAATGTTTATTAGTGAATAAAAAATTAAACAGAATATGGCCGATTTATAAAATTTTAATTTTGCTTCACCATCTTGATTTTTAATTCTAAAATTAATTAGGAACAATACTGAGGGGACAACAACAAGATATAAAAACAATAAAGGAAAAATGGATTTTATGCTGTCATTTGGAAAAGGTCCTGCAAATATCCCATACACAGTCATTAACACTAAATACCAAACATATGGATTGATTAGATGAAGAAAGATGTTTCCTATTGATAAACCAAAAAATACTGTTTTAAATAACTTATATTTTTTCTTACTTTTCTTGAGAACTGAATATTCTTGTGATATTTTGTAAAAAAACATATATGTAAATGTAATTAAGAGAACAAATATTCCAACTCTCAAGAAATGCAAACCCATATTTTTAACCCAGTAACTATTTAAAAGACTAGCATTTTCTGATAAACAATTTTCTCTCTCATTTTCCCTTTCTATTTCTAAACATTCTCTGAAATTACTTTCTTTATTCGCAAGATTCCAGAAACAGATGTCAGAAGGTCCCCCCAATATTCCTAGATTCTTCTCTCTAAATCTTTCATTTATTCTTTCGCATAAACTTTCATCTAAGCCCGTGTCGTAGAATTTTTGGTAGCAGTTAAAGCTTGTAGAATTGTCTTCGATAAGATCACACATATCAAGATTTTTTTGTTTTTCCGCTACTTCAGTATAGCAATACCATCTTTCATTTTCTTCTAACTCATCACATTCTTCTAATCTCTCTGCCCCATATATTTTCGCCGCTTCGGCAGATATTATAAAACCGATTATTAGTATAGAAAAGAATAGTAGTATGACCCAATCTTTCATGTTTCTTTTACCATTTCTTTCTGTATTTAACTCCTTTCATTCTCCATCTCAGTTTATGATCAAATTGAATTTTACGGCCAAAACCAGGGTTTAGAGCCACAGTCCGTTCACCGGCAGCTTTAAATAGAACTGAATAGAGATAAAATTATTCATTTTTGGGGGCATATCCA
>CAYIBE010000126.1:0-1950 GCA_964361555.1 Candidatus Woesearchaeota archaeon
TAATTTTTAAGAATGAGTGCTTCAAATTTGTATTCAAGCGAGCCAATTCTTCTTGGTGCTCTGCCTGCAACTCATCTTCCCTCTTTTTCGAAAACCACATTTTCCAAAGTGAAGAATCTCATTTTCCTTTTAAATGTTGTGTTTCCCGTCTAAGAACTGTCGAAGACGTCTATAGACGTGTCGTAGACGGTTCGTCGACGCGTCGTAGACGCATTAACCCCGACAAAATTCATGCAAAAGAAGATATTTGATGATCTAGTTAGAGCAGCGTGAAGAGAGGGTTTATAATAATTTTCCTGTATAGGAGCGAGCGTAGCGAGCGACGTCGCAAAAAAGAATGAAAAAAGAAAGAGTTTAAGTGAGAGACTTGTAAAAAGGACATAAATAAGCCAAATTAGGCTTGTTTTTCCTAAAGTGAGAGCTCAAATGAAATGAATGCTTTAGTCAGAAAATAAAAAACGAAAATAAGTGGAAGGAAGACATATAAAAGTGAAAAAGACAGAGGAGAATAAGAGTGATAATCTGAAAAGAAGAAAGTGAGGTAGAAGACAGTTATTTGATGACCTAGAGAAAAAAGGCAAAAGTGAGAGTTAAGAAGGTAAGGTAGTTTGTTCGCCTTGGCTTTGTCGTAAGTTAATGAGTTCACGGATCATTTTAGGACCTTTAAACTCTTTATGAATAGAAAGTGAGACTTTCTTATGAAAAAAACGATCTTTAGAGAGGGGGATTTGTTTACTTAAAAGGTTGTATACGACGTTTCTGATGGCTGATTCAGATAAATTGAGTTTATGGGCAAGTTCTGTGAACCCTACCTCTCCAATCTCTTGCTCGATTTCATAAATGGCCAAAAATACAGAAAACTCGCGGTCTGAGAGGTTTTTGAAGCGAAAAGTGAGAGTTTGATCAATTTTTGCATCTGTTGGTAATTGTGAAGCTTGTTTGGTATTGTTGCTTATTGTTGTTGATTGTTGTTGATTGTTGCTTACCCCTTTATTTCCAGTGGAAATTTTAAAAAAAGCTAATTCTTCCCTTATTTCATTATTTAATAATAAAAATTCTTCTATTTTCTTATTTAAGGACTCTGAAAGCTCCTTTTGGTTAAAAAGGTCTTTTTTATTGTTATTTATTTCCTTTTTTAGAAAATCTATGTCTTCTCTAACCTTTACAAACGCTTCCTTGATTAGATCAGCAGATCCTGTTTTTAGTTCCGCCATAATTTCTTTTTAAGTCAAACCTTATATATAAGCCTTGTGGGGTTGTTTGAGAAGGGTTTTCATTGTTTAGTATTGTTTGTTGTTGCTTATTGTTGCTCGTTGTTGCCTGTCATTGTTTGGTATTGTTGCTCGTTGTTGAGTTGTCGCATAATTTGCCGAAATAAATTGATAAAAACGGCTTCTTTAGGCCTAATTCCAGCAGAAATCAACGCTTTCCCCAATTGCTCTCCAATTTCTTTTTCCAACCCTTCTTTCGGTTTAAATGTGGTTAATGCTCTTATCGTTGTCGTATGCAAAAGACCGTCGTTGATTGCAATACAGCAATTTCTTCCTTGTTGGTCCATACAGATATTTTGTTCCAAATTGATCATATATAATTGTTGCTGCCAACACCCCTCTTTTTCTTCAAATCCATAGTTTTTCAGCTCATTTTCCAACAATAAGATCATATTCTTCTTTATTGTAGTTTTTTCCGTTTCTATAGTCTCTATTACTTGATTCTTTCTCTTTTCAAAGCGATAGACTCGTCCTAAATACTGTTTTACCTTTTGTTTAGGCATTTTACGTCTTTTTCGATACTTATTAACAACCTGGTAAGCATATTCGTACATTTTTCCAGAAGCATTGATTCTCTTTTTGACTCGCAGGAACATCTCTATGGGCACTATATTGCCTTTTAATTCTTTTTTGGTTTTGTTGGTTTATAAAGGCTAGAAGCGGAGAATTACTTTTTCTT
>CAYIBE010000126.1:1960-2544 GCA_964361555.1 Candidatus Woesearchaeota archaeon
CGGCAGATTAATATCATTGCCTAAACTCAATGCTTTAATGTTACAGCGAGCTAAAATCACATTCATCCATGCTGAGGAATATTTTGGATCAACTTTTTGCTCTTTTTTCCATGCATCGAGGATTACTTTTCTTTCTTTCTCGTCGAGAAGATCGACTACTCTTCCTTCAATAGTAATAGCTGCAAGATTAGGCTCATAAGTCAGCGCGAAAGAGAAGTTGATGTTAAGGGTACTTTGCTTTTTGCCGAGAGCATCGAGCGTCAGTTCTGCAATATTGGTAATTTTCGTGTTATTCTTGACTTCCACATTACCTACAATCTCTTTCTTCTTTTCAACGTTGATTTTCTCTAAGAGGAAGTTGACAATCATTGCAAGTGAGAAGGACTGCGATTATTTTATAAAGGTTACTATTGGGTTTTGAGCTTCTTTAAGATGTCTTCTTTGCCTTTCCATATCAAAGCTTCCTGCATGACTTCCTGAATGGTACTTACTGGAATGATTTTGACCTTGCCTTTTTCTGCTGGTGTCAAGAGAATATCTTTTTCGTTTGATTTAGGCACTAAGACTCGCTTGATGCCTGCATG